>NZ_CP101731.1:3712500-3887506 GCF_031202305.1 Pelagibacterium sp. 26DY04 | reverse complement strand
GCAGGGCGGGCAAGGTGATGCCGAACACTTCGAGGATCAGATTGCCGACAAAGGAAAAGAAAAGCAGGATTCCCGTCGCCACCAGCACGCCCCGCGTGGCCGCGGCAAAGCGCTGCTGCGCCGAGTAGTTGCGGGTCAGCCCGGCAAAGATGAAGGCGATATCGGCAACGCCAACCGTGGCAAAGAAGGTGGCGAAGGCAACGAAAAAGCTGGCGGTCATCCCAAACCCGGCTGTTCCACGTGAATCAAGGGCACACTAACGCCCCGGGCGATACTTTCCTACCGCCGGGTCTCGATCGCGTCCCAGATCATCACCGCGATGTCGGGCCCGCCGAACCGCTTAACTTCCCGGATGCCGGTGGGGGAGGTGACATTGATTTCGGTCAGATAGCCGCCGATCACGTCGATGCCGACGAAGATCAGATCGCGCTTTTTGAGTTCAGGGCCGATGACCTCGCAGATCTCGCGCTCGCGCGCTGTCAGTTCGGACAGTTCGGGGCGGCCGCCCACATGCATGTTGGAGCGCGCCTCGCCCTCGGCGGGAATGCGGTTGAGGCCGGCGACCGGCACTCCATCGACAAGGATGATGCGCTTGTCGCCCTGGCGGACCTCCGGCAAATACCGCTGCACCATGAAGGGCTCGCGGAAATTGGCGTTGAACATTTCAAGGAGCGAGCCGAGGTTTTCGTCGCCCTCCCGAATCCGGAATACGCCGGCCCCGCCATTGCCGAACAGGGGCTTGAGGATGATGTCCTTGAACTCGGCCCGAAAAGCACGGATCTCGCTCTCGTCGCGGGTGATCAGCGTTTCGGGCATCAGCTCGGGAAAGCTGGTGACGAGGATCTTTTCCGGCGCGTTGCGCACTTCCCTTGGATGATTGACCACCAGCGTCTTGGGATGCACCAGCTCGAGCATGTGGGTGGTGGTGATGTAATTCATGTCGAAGGGCGGATCCTGGCGCAACAGGATCACGTCGAAATCGGCGAGATCGGTCTTCTGCCAATCCTCGAGCGCGAAATGGAGACCCTTTTCCTTGTCGTCGACCGAAACCTTGTGCACCCGCGCCGTCACGGTGTTGCCGCGCTGGGCGAGGGTCGAGGGGGTATAATAATGGAGCGCATGGCCGCGCGCCTGCGCTTCCAGCATCAGCGCAAAGCTCGAATCGCCGAGCGGATTGATGGCGTCGATGGGGTCCATCTGCACGGCAACGGAAAGGGGCATCGGAGACCTCTAGAAAAGATTATGCTGAAAATGCATTGACCAGATGGTGCGGCCAGCGGTTCGGTGCAACCGATATCACGTCGAAACGGAAATCATAGCCACCATAACGGGGATGGGCCGACTGGAACCATCGCGCCGCGCGGATGATGCGGGCGGTATTGACCGCCTCGAGCGCCTGGGCCCGAGCGGCGGCGTTGCCGGCCCGATGCTTGACCTCCACCAGAACGATCAGCCTGCCGCGGCGGGCGACGATATCGATTTCACCCACCGGGGTTTTGTAGCGGGTTGCGACGATTCGATAAAACTTGGCGCGCAGATACCATGCGGCGAGCGTTTCCGCCCAGCGTCCGGCCCGCTCGGCGCGGCGGCGGGAACTAGGAATCGGCTTTTTGGGCGAGCGCCGCATCATAGACCTGTTTGCGCTTCAATCCGAACCGGGCGGCGATCTCATCGACGGCGGCGCGCAGCGGCTGGCCCGCCATGGCCTCGGCCAGAGCCGCCTGCCAGTCGCCCGCCACCGCCGGCGTGCCGCCATCGGACCCGGCGACCAGGATCACCGCCTCGCCCTTGGTGTCGCCGGCAAAGCGTTCGACAAGTTCGGCCAGCGGTCCGGCTTCGAAGCGCTCGAAGCGCTTGGTGAGTTCGAGCGCCACCACCCCTTGCCGATCGGCGCCGAATATTTTTGCCATATCGGCCAGCGCCGCTCCCAGCCGCCGGGGAGATTCGTAGAACACCAGCGTTTCGGGCCGGCTGGCCAAAGGGACGAGCGCGTTGGTACGCTGGCCGGTCTTGGGCGGCAGGAAGCCGAAAAACGAAAACGCGTCGGTGGGTAGCCCGGCGCCGGTCAGCGCGGTCAGCAGCGCCGAAGGACCGGGAAGGGGGAAAACGTCGAGGCCGGCCTCGCGGGCGGCGCGAACCAGCGGAAAGCCGGGATCGGAAAGCAGCGGAGTGCCCGCATCGGAAACGAGCGCGATCGCCTTGCCGTCGCGGATCTGGTCGAGGATCGAATCGATCCGGGCCCGCTCATTGTGCTCATGGAGCGCGGTGCGCGGCGTCCTGATGCCATAGGCATCAAACAGGCGTGCCGAATGGCGGGTATCCTCGCAGAGCACGAGGTCGGCACCGGCAAGGATTTCGAGGGCTCGCAGGGTGATGTCCCTGAGATTGCCGATGGGGGTGGCCACCGGGTAAAGCCCCGGTGCCGGCGTTTGCGCGGCAAGCCGCTGGCCGGCGATCTCGAAGGTTTTTTCCTGGGCCACTGGCGTCCTTTCCCGAGCTGAGTATTGTTTACGCGAGGCATGGGCCGATTGTCGAGGCGTGCGCCTCCCGGCAGATGAGGGGAACTCGATTTGCAGCACGGATGGGTAAAGACGCTCGGCTGGCCGGTCCTCGCCCTCACGATCGTTGCCTGCGCGCCCACCGCGCCGGTCGCGCCGCCGGTTTCAAGCCTTCCCGCAACAGCGCAATTGCCGGCACTGGCGCCGGCCCAGGGCGAGATCATCGGCACCGGGCCGGTGCGCGTGGCGCTGATCCTGCCGCTTTCGGGCAGCGCGGCGGGTGTGGGCCAATCGATGGCCAACGGTGCGCGGTTGGCCATCGAGCAGACGCCCAGTCCCACCATTCATCTGGTGCTCAAGGATGCCGGATCGAGCGCCGAGACGGCCCGGAACGCGACCCAACAAGCGCTTGCCGAGGGTGCGGAGCTGATCCTTGGGCCGCTCACCGCCGATTCGGTCGCCCTTGCCGGGGCGATCGCCCGTTCCTACGACACCCCGCTGATCGGTTTTTCATCGACCTCGAGCGTGGCGACGGACGGGGTGTATCTGCTCAGCGTCCTGCCCGAGGCCGAGATAATGCGGGCGCTGGGATTTGCCCGGGCTCAGGGGCGCAATGCCATCGCAGCGATCGTCCCCGACACGCCCCTGGGCCACGCACAGGCCGAAGCGCTGCGCCAGGCGGCAGGGGAGACCGGCATGAGAATTGTCGGGGTCGAGATGTTCGCCGACGAGGCCCAGGCTCGCCGCGCGGTCGAACGGCTGGCGCCGGCCATGCGCTCCAATCTTGTCGATGCGCTTTACCTCCCCGATGCTGCCACCGCGCCCAGCTTCGGCATTCTGCTCGAAGCGGCGCGGGTTCCGCGCCAGCGCATCCTGGTGATCGGCGCGGGGGAATGGGAAGGAAACCCAGCCATTGCGGCCCAGGCCTATCTCGCCGGCGCAGTCTATCCGGCCATCGATCCGACCGGGCTTGCGGCGCTGTCCGCATCCTACCGGCAGCGGTTCGGCGGCGAACCGCATCAGTTGGCAACGCTGGCCTATTCGGCAGTGCTGGTCGCCAACACGCCCTCACTCAGCCTTGCCACCCCGCCGTTCGGCAACAGCCTGTTCTCGCCCACCGGGTTCACCGGCCGCGACGGTCCGCTGCGGTTCCATTTCGACGGCCGCGGGGAATATGGGCTGGTGATGCGGCAGGTGGCGCCGGGCGGGGCGGCCACGATCGAAGCGGCAAAACTGGGTGGCCTGCCGCTGGCCTCAAACGGCGGGATCGGCATGGACGCAGGCATACCGCCAGCGGCGGAGTTCCGATAAGAGCCAAGGCGCGCCGATTATTGCGACCGCCGCCACAAACTCCCCTTCTCCCCTGGTGGGAGAAGGTGGCCGCGAAGCGGTCGGATGAGGGGGGCGCTGAGTTTCCTCGTCAACCCAAGTGTATGGGGAAACTCGGCGCCCCCCCATCCCCAGGGGAGAAGGGGGCTCTCGGCCAAGCGTTTGCGCTAAACTTCCAACGCTCAGGCCGCCAGATCGGCCACCACGGCATCGAGCACCGGCCAGCCCTTGTCGGTCACCCGCAGCCTTCCATTGGGCAGGGTCTCGATAAAGCCGATCGATTTCAGGAAATCGATCTGGGTCGCCGTCAGCGCCCGGCGGGCCAGCGCCTGATAGCGGGCCGGGTCGATCCCCTCGCGCAGCCGCAGGCCCATCACCAGATATTCGTCGCCCTCTTCGTCCCAGGTGAGCGTGTCGTCGGTGACCAGTCCGTCGCCGGTTTCGATGACCTTTTCCCACCATTTGAACGGCATGCGCTCGGCGGCGGTGGCATGGCGCGCGCCACCCATCAGCAGCCGTCCATGGGCGCCAGGCCCGATGCCGGCATATTCGCCATAGCGCCAGTAGATGAGATTGTGCCGGCTTTCCTGGCCCGGACGGGCGTGGTTGGAAATCTCATAGGCCGGCAGCCCGTAGGAAGCGGTCAGCTCCTGGGTCATCTCGAACATATCGGCCGAAAGATCCTCGGACGGCATCTTCAATTTGCCGGCGTTGAAGAGATCGAAATAGCGCGTGCCCGATTCGATGGTGAGCTGGTAGAGCGAGAGGTGCCCGTCCGAAAGCGCCAGGGCGTCGGTCAGCTCTTCTTCCCATTGGTCCAGCGTCTGGTCGGGGCGGGCATAGATGATGTCGAAGCTCGAGCGATCGAAGATCGATTGCGCCAGCCGCACGGCGGCCACCGCATCGTCGACCGAATGCAGCCGCCCCAGCCGGGCCAGCGGTTCGGGGCGCAGCGATTGCACGCCGAGCGAGACGCGGTTGACCCCGGCGGCGCGATAGCCGCGGAACCGGTCGGCCTCCACCGATGTGGGGTTGGCTTCGAGGGTGATTTCGACCGTATCGGAAACCTGCCAGTTTTTCCCGATGGCGTCGAGAATGGCGCCGACCGATGAGGGCTTCATCAGCGAGGGCGTGCCGCCGCCGAAAAAGATCGATTCCACCAGCCGCTCGGGCGCACGCCGGGCCGTGGCTTCGATCTCTTTCACATAGGCGGTAACGAAGCTCTCTTCGTCGAACTTGCCGTGATGGACATGGGAATTGAAGTCGCAATAGGGGCATTTGGCCGCGCAGAACGGCCAATGCACATAGATCCCGAATTGCGTGTTGGCGCTCAAAGAACTTCCCTGACGAATTTGGCAAATGCGCGGGCGCGATGCGACAAGCCTTCCTTGCCCGGCGCCCATGAATGCTTTTCCGCCGCGCTCATCTGGCCGAAGGTTTTCTCATACCCGTCGGGCTTGAACATGGGATCGTAGCCATGCCCTTGCTCGCCCACCGGCGGCCAGACCAGCGTGCCGGGCGCGACGCCCTCGAAGATCACGTCGGTGCCGTCGGGAAAGGCGAGGCAGAGAATGGCGTTGAACTGCGCCTTGCGCTGATGCGGTTCGGTCGCGCCCTTTTCCACCAGCCGATCCTGCACCTTCTGCATGGCCATACCGAAATCGCGCGGCACGCCGGCCCAATCGGCGGTATAGACCCCCGGCGCGCCGTCGAGCGCATCCACGGAAATCCCCGAATCGTCGGAAAGCGCGATCTGGCCGGTCGCCTTGGCGGCGGCGTGAGCCTTGAGCCGCGCATTTTCGACAAATGTGGTGCCCGTCTCTTCAGGCTCGGGCAGGCCCAGATCGCCGGCCGAGACGATGTCGAGGCCGAAATCGGCGAGCATGTCCTGGAATTCGGCCAGCTTGCCCTTGTTGTGGGTGGCCAGCACCAGGCGGTCGCCGCGTTTGAGTTTGAACCCGCTCATGCGCCCGCCTCCAGCACGGCGCGCTGCAGGGCGACCAGTTCCCCGATGCCCTTTTGCGCCAGACCGATCAGCTGGTTGAGTTCATCGACCGAAAAGGCCTCGCCCTCGGCGGTGCCCTGGATTTCCACGAACTTGCCCGAACCGGTCAGGACGAAATTGGCGTCGGTTTCCGCTTCGGAATCCTCGAGATAGTCGAGATCGAGCACCGGGGTGCCGCGATAGATGCCGCAGGAGACGGCGGCTACATGGTCGCGGATCGGATTGCCCTTCAAAAGCGAGCGCTCGCCCATCCAGCCGATCGCTTCGCTCATGGCGACGAAGGCGCCGGTGATCGAAGCGGTGCGGGTGCCGCCATCGGCTTCGATGACGTCGCAATCGAGGATGATCTGGTTCTCGCCGAGCGCGGCCATATCGACGACGGCGCGCAGGGAGCGCCCGATCAGGCGCTGGATCTCCTGGGTGCGGCCCGATTGCTTGCCAGCGGTCGCTTCACGCCTTGTGCGGGTGCCGGTAGCACGCGGCAGCATGCCGTATTCGGCCGTAACCCAGCCCAGGCCCTGATTGCGCCGCCAGGGGGGCAGGGCGGTTTCCACGGTCGCGGTCACCAGCACGCGCGTATGCCCGAAGGCGACAAGGCACGAGCCTTCCGCTTGCGGCGCGATGCCCCGCTCAATGGTCACATCGCGCATCTGATCGAACGCCCGTCCGCTTGGCCGCATGAAGAAATATATCCCCGAATTGATAGAGGGTGGCTGGATATGGTTATCAGCCTCTTAACGGTTCACCGGCATCGGAACAAGCGCGGCTCTCTTGGCGGTCCCCGCAAATCCTTTTAAATGGTGAATATGGACAGACCTGAGATAAATTCGTCTGAATTTTTATCGGCGCTATCGGCGCGCTCCCAGGACATCTTCCGCCGCCTGGTCGAGCGCTATATCGAGACCGGCGAGCCGGTGGGTTCGCGCGCCATCTCCAAAATGCTCGACATGCAGCTTTCCCCCGCTTCGGTCCGCAACGTCATGGCCGATCTCGAAGAACTGGGACTGATCGCCGCGCCCCACACCTCGGCGGGGCGCGCGCCCACCCAGGAGGGGTTGCGGTTCTTTGTCGATGCCATGCTCGAAGTGGGCGCCGTGGACGAAGCCGAGCGCGACCAGATCGCCCGCAACATAACGGGCGGCAGCCGCTCGGGCCGGGTCGAGGATCTCTTGAACGAAGCCAGCGCGCTGCTTTCGGGGCTCTCGCATGGGGCAGGCATGGTGATCGCGGCCAAGTCGGACATGGTGCTTAGGCACCTCGAATTCGTCCGCCTCGACCCCGAACGCGCCATGGCGATCCTTGTGGGGCAGGACGGGCAGGTGGAAAACCGCGTCATACCGCTGCCGCCCGGCCTCACCGCCAGCGCCCTCACCCAGGCCTCGAACTTTCTCGCCCACCACATCGTTGGCCGGACGCTCAAGGAGGCGCGGGAATCGATCCGCCGCCAGAGCGAGAGCCAGCGCGCCGAACTCGACGCCATCGCCCAGAGGCTGGTGGATTCGGGCCTGGCCTCGATGATCGAGGCCGATACCGCCGCTCCCACCCTTATCGTGCGCGGCCGAGCCAATCTCATCGACGACACCATGGCCTCCGAGGATCTGGCCCGCGTGCGCCAGCTTTTCGACGAGATCGAAACCAAGGCGGGGCTGATCGAACTTTTGAACGATGCCGAGACCGCGCAAGGGGTGCGCATCTTCATCGGCTCGGAAAACAAGCTGTTCTCGCTTTCGGGCTCTTCGGTCGTGCTTTCGCCCTATAAGGACGCCAATGACAAGGTGATCGGCGTGCTCGGGGTCATCGGGCCGACGCGGCTGAACTATGCGCGGATCGTGCCGGTGGTCGACTACACGGCCCATGTGGTGTCGCGGCTGATTTCCAAAAAAGGGGAGCTTTAACCAGCAGGCGCTCGCGGCAAACGACCCTTCTCCCCTTGAGGGAGAAGGTGGCCGGAGCGAAGCGGAGGTCGGATGAGGGGGGCGCCGAGTTCGCGACGACGATCGCGGCCTCATTGGTCATCGGACTTGAAAAATCCCGCCCCTTGGCCGATATGGCGGGCAACCAATTTCCCCCAATCGGTGAAAGAGCAATGATGAGCGACGACAACACGACGCCCGAGCCAACCGAAGAGACCAATCAGCGCCCCGAGGCCGAAGCGACCCAGGAAGCTGCTGCCGAGCCCACGGCCGAAGACCGCATCGCGCTGCTCGAAGACGAAAAGAACCAGTTGCGCGACCAGCTTTTGCGCACGGCCGCCGAGATGGACAATCTGCGCAAGCGCACCGAGCGCGAAATCGCCGACACGCGTTCTTATGCCATCGCCGGGTTCGCCCGCGACATGCTGGTGGCGACCGACAATCTTTCCCGCGCCCTGATGGTGATCCCCGCCGAAGCGCGCGAGACCGCCGACGGCACGCTCAAATCCCTGATCGAAGGGATCGAGATGACCGAGCGCGAGATGCAGCGCCTTTTGCAAAAGAACGGGGTCACCCCGATCCTCGCCGAGGGCGAGAAGTTCGATCCCCATCGCCACCAGGCCATGTTCGAGGTGCCCGATGCCTCGGTTCCCGAAGGCACCGTGGTCCAGGTGGTCCAGGCGGGCTACGCCATCGGCGAGCGCGTCCTGCGCCCCGCCATGGTGGGCGTTGCCAAGGGCGGCAACAAACCCGCGCCCAAGGCCGATCCCGATGGAGCGGCGCCGGGGGAAAGCATCGACAAATCGGCCTGACACAAGGGCCGAAAGTATCAGGGGGCTAGTGCTTGAAGGCTCAGGACCCCCTCCTTATATAGCCAGCAAGCCCGGGAAACCGGGGCTGAATTGAAAATCCCAGAGGGGTCTGGCACCGGCCGATCAATGCGATGCCGCAACGCAAAATGGGCGCGTTGAGGGGTCAGGGCCAAATTCAGGGACTCGCTCGAGAAAAGAGGTTTCTTCAATGGGAAAAGTAATCGGAATCGACCTGGGCACGACCAATTCGTGCGTCGCCGTCATGGACGGCAAGACACCTAAAGTCATCGAAAACGCCGAAGGCGCGCGCACCACGCCGTCGATGGTCGCCTTCACCAATGATGGCGAGCGCCTTGTGGGCCAGCCGGCCAAGCGCCAGGCAGTGACCAACCCCGAGGGTACGCTTTTTGCCGTCAAGCGCCTGATCGGGCGCCGGTTCGAAGACCCGATGGTCACCAAGGACAAGGGCCTTGTTCCCTATAAGATCGTCAAGGCCGACAATGGCGACGCCTGGGTCGAGGTGAACGGCAAGAAGTCTTCCCCTTCGGAAGTTTCGGCCATGATCCTCACCAAGATGAAGGAAACCGCCGAATCCTATCTCGGTGAACCCGTCACCCAGGCGGTGATCACCGTCCCGGCGTACTTCAACGATTCCCAGCGCCAGGCCACCAAGGATGCCGGCAAGATCGCTGGCCTTGAAGTGCTGCGCATCATCAACGAGCCGACCGCCGCCGCGCTCGCCTACGGGCTCGAAAAGCGCGAATCGGGCACCATCGCCGTTTACGACCTTGGCGGTGGCACCTTCGATATCTCGATCCTCGAAATTGGCGATGGCGTGTTCGAGGTGAAGTCCACCAATGGCGACACCTTCCTTGGCGGTGAAGACTTCGACATGCGCCTCGTCGATTACCTTGCCGACGAGTTCAAGAAGGAGCAGGGCATCGACTTGCGCTCCGACAAGCTCGCCCTGCAGCGCCTCAAGGAAGCTGCCGAAAAGGCCAAGATCGAGCTCTCGAGCTCGAGCCAGACCGAAGTCAACCTGCCGTTCATCACCGCGGACGCCTCGGGCCCCAAGCACCTGCAGCTCAAACTCACCCGCGCCAAGTTCGAATCGATCGTCGAAGATCTCATCAAGCGCACCATCGAGCCCTGCCGCGCAGCGCTCAAGGATGCCGGGATTTCGGCCGGCGAGATCGACGAAGTGGTGCTGGTCGGCGGCATGACCCGCATGCCCAAGGTCCAGGAAGAAGTGAAGAACTTCTTCGGCAAGGAGCCGCACAAGGGTGTGAACCCCGACGAAGTCGTCGCCATGGGCGCCGCCATTCAGGCGGGCGTGCTCCAGGGTGACGTCAAGGACGTGCTGCTGCTCGATGTGACCCCGCTGTCGCTCGGCATCGAAACCCTGGGTGGCGTCTTCACCCGGCTCATCGACCGCAACACCACCATCCCGACCAAAAAGAGCCAGGTGTTCTCGACCGCCGAAGACAATCAGTCGGCCGTCACCATCCGGGTCTTCCAGGGCGAGCGTGAAATGGCGGCCGACAACAAGATGCTCGGCCAGTTCGACCTCGTGGGCATCCCCTCGGCGCCGCGCGGCGTGCCGCAGATCGAGGTGACCTTCGATATCGACGCCAACGGCATCGTCCAGGTTTCGGCGAAAGACAAGGGCACCGGCAAGGAGCAGCAGATCCGCATCCAGGCGTCGGGCGGTCTCTCGGACGAAGACATCGAAAAGATGGTCAAGGACGCCGAAGCGAACGCCGAAGCCGACAAGAAGCGCCGCGAGACCGTGGAAGCGAAGAACCAGGCCGAGAGCCTCGTTCATTCGACCGAATCCTCATTGAAGGAGCATGGCGACAAGGTCTCGGCCGAGGTCAAGTCCGAGATCGAGGCGGCTATCGCCGAGACCAGAACCGCGCTCGAAGGCGACGACCCCGAGGCGATCAAGGAAAAGTCGGCGGCCCTCGCCCAGGCCTCCATGAAGCTCGGCGAAGCCATGTACAAGGCCAGCCAGGAAGAAGCCGAGGCCCAGGCCGCAAGCGATGCCAAGGATGACGACGACGTGGTCGACGCCGACTTCGAAGAGGTCAAGGACGATGACGACAAGAAGTCGGCCTAAATCGAGCTGGTTGCTCACCCTTCAGTGCCGCCTTCGGGCGGCACTGTCGTTTGAAGGCACCAGTTTCACGTGAATCAGCCAGCCCTGCTGGCCTTTTCGCCGCCGCCTATGGTAACTGGCGGCAAGGATGATTACCTAGAAGCGCAACGAGGCCGGGAGTTTCCGGTCCAATGAGACGCTCAAAGACACGAACGGTTGGTTTGGCACAAGAGATGATCTTGCATCCGTCCTGCACTTGCCCCTGCCGCGACGAGGGGAAACTTTAAACATTATGTCCAAGGCCGATTTCTATTCAGTGCTCGGGGTGGAAAAGGGGTGCGATGCCGCCGCGCTCAAATCCGCCTATCGCAAGCTCGCCATGCAGTACCACCCGGACCGCAATCCGGGCGACAAGGACGCCGAGCACAAGTTCAAGGAAGTGTCGGAAGCCTACGACACGCTCAAGGATCCGCAAAAGCGCGCCGCCTATGACCGGTTCGGCCACGCCGCCTTCAATGGCGGGGGCGGCGCCAACGGGTTCGGCGCCGATTTCTCCTCGTCCATGTCCGATATCTTCGAGGACATTTTCGGGGAGTTCATGGGCGGAGCGCGCGGCCAGCGCCAGCGCGACGGCCGCCAGCGCGGTTCCGACCTGCGCTACAATCTCGAAATCACCCTCGAGGATTCCTTTACCGGCACCACCGTCGATATCGACGTGCCCACGCTTATTGGGTGCGAAACCTGCGACGGCTCGGGCGCCAAGCCGGGCACCGGCTTTTCCACCTGCCGCATGTGCGGCGGCCACGGCAAGGTGCGCGCCGCGCAGGGGTTCTTCACTATCCAGCAGACCTGTCCCCAGTGCCATGGGCGCGGGGAGACCATGGATCAGCCCTGCACCGATTGCCACGGCAAGGGCCGGCGGCAGACCAGTCGCACGCTTTCGGTCGATATCCCCAAGGGCATTGAGGACGGCACGCGCATTCGCCTTGGCGGCGAGGGGGAAGCGGGCCTGCGCGGCGGGCCGGCGGGCGATCTCTACATCTTCGTTTCCGTCAAACCCCACCAGCTCTTTTCCCGCGACGGCGCCGATCTTTACGCCAAGGTGCCCATCTCGATGATCACCGCCGCTCTCGGCGGGGAATTCGAGGTACCCACGCTTGAAGGCTCCCGCGCCAAGGTGAAGGTCAACGAGGGCACCCAGCCTGGCCAGCGCGTGCGTTTGAAGGGCAAGGGCATGCCGGTGCTGCGTTCGAACCAGATCGGCGACCTCTACGTCCAGCTCGACGTCGAAACCCCGCAAAAGCTCACCAAGCGCCAGCGCGAATTGCTCGAAGAGTTCCAGTCAATCTCGAGCGCGGAAACCTCCCCGGGCTCGGAAGGCTTCTTCGACAAGCTCAAACACATGTTCGGGTGACGCAGTCACCTCGACCTCGGGCAGAAGGCCTCTCGCCGGCCTGGGAGCGTGAGGAGCCTCGTCGTCTTCGCCCTCGGGCTTGATCCGGGGACTGACCCGGAGACCCGCAAGCCTTCCACTTCTTCAGAAGGTGTGTGCCCCTGACTCTCTCCTCAGGAAGCTTCGGGCTCCCGGCTCAAACCCGGACGCCACACGATCATCGTCTTCGGCGGACTTGCAGGACAGGGTTGCTGACGCTTAACTGCGCCCGGACACCACGGAGACGCCCATGCCCCGCACCGCCCTCACCCTCTGCGGATCGCTCCGCACCGGATCGGTCAACAAAAAGCTCCAGGACATCATGGATGCGCGCCTGCGGGCGGCGGGGGTAGAGGTCAATTCGATTTCCCTCAAGGATTTCGAAATGCCGATCTTCAACGCCGATCTCGAACCCGACAACGTGCCTGAAGCGTCGGTGCGGCTGGCCGATCTGTTCCGCAGCCACGACATCGTCTTCATCGCCTGCCCTGAATACAATGGCGGCGTGCCCCCGCTCGTCACCAACATGCTCGCCTGGATCTCCCGCCAGCGCCCTTCACCCTTCAAGCACGCGGTCTTCGGCATCGGCGGGGTGAGCTCGGGCAAATACGGAACCATCTGGGCGCAAAGTCATCTGCGCGATTCGCTCACCAAGGGCGGCGCGCTGGTGGTCCCGACCCTCCTCGGCATCGGCCCCGATGCCACGGCCTTTACCGAAGACGGCGAAATCGCCGAGCCGCCCATCCAGGCCAAGATAGAGCAGATGGTGCGCGAACTCACCCATTTCTCCCGCGGCGGGATTTGAGGAAGGCGCCGGCAGAGCTCCTCCCAGGCCATCGCCTCTCCGCAACCACACACTGTGTCGCCCCAAGCTCGGCCCGGGGCGACACGGTGGAGGTGAGGCAGGGCACAGCCCCGCCTCCCGCCCTCACCACGCTCTACCGTCGAGGTCTCCGGCAGCTCAACTGCTTATCTCCACCGTCACACCACCCTCGATCGTCATCCCGGCCTTGAGCCGGGATCCAGTACACTCAGCGCCTGAGCCCCAGCCGTAACGCTTCCCCCCGGAACCCCTTCTCCCCTGGTGGGAGACTTCGAACCGTCCTTTGGCCAATCGTGCCGGTGGCACGATTGGAGGTGAGAAGGCCATGAGAGCGGAGCCTGCCCCTCGCGAAGGCGGGGGCTCGAATGGCAGGGGATGAGGGGGGCGCTGAGCTTCCACAGACACAGGCGCAAAAAAACTTATCCCCGCCCTTCGCACTTCCCCCATACTCCCCCTCACGACCCCGCGCATATGGACGCAAGCGCTACGAACGTTTGGGCGGGATCGGTTCGGGTTCCTCACGGGTCGCCGTGGGGAAGGCCCAAAGCGGACAGATGGCCGGATGTGGATAAAAGGTGTGAGCGGACCACCAATCCAATCACTCCCACGTCGCACCGGGGAAACCCGGAGGGGCAGCGGGAAATCATCGGCAACGGTGGCTTCCCAACAACCCCCAGCCCGAGACGCCGCCATAAGCCCAAAATCCCGGACGCATGGGGCGATGATCGCTTCATACTAACAAATACAGCACGAGGCGTTCATCGCCCCATGCCGTCTATCCAATCATCAACCGAGGCCTCATGGCCGTCGGGCGCTTTTGCGCGCGTCGTTGCGGTGTGACCCGCACGACAAGACAACCGCTGACGCTTGCGCTTGGGCGCAAGTCATGGCATCGAGCCCAAAGATTTCAACAGAGCGCGAGGGGAAATGCCATGGCCGGAGATCTGATCGTCGGGCTCGATGTCGGTACGCGCTACGAGGCCGAAAACATCATCTCAAGGCTTGGCGACAACGCCGAGTTCTTCAAGATCGGCTACCAGCTCTTTTACGGCGGCGATGGGCTGACCGTGGGCAAGGAGCTGATCAAGGCCGGCAAAAAAGTATTCTTCGACCTCAAGCTCCTCGATATCGACAACACCGTCGAAAAGGGCGTCGCTGCCTTTGCCGAAACCGGCGCGGCGATGCTCACGCTTCACGCCTATCCCAAGGCGATGAAAGCCGCCGTCAAGGCCGCCCAAGGCTCGGGCCTCTGCCTGCTCGGGGTTACCGTTCTCACCTCGATGGACGAGGATGATTTGAAGGACGCCGGCTACGGCATGGCCATTCCCGATCTGGTTGCCCGCCGCGCCGAACAGGCGCGTGACGCGGGCATGGGCGGCATCGTCGCCTCGGCGTTCGAAGCGGCGAAAATCCGCGAGATCGTCGGTCCCGACATGGCGATCGTCACCCCCGGCATTCGCCCGGCAGGCGCCGAAAAAGGCGACCAGAAGCGGGTGATGCCTCCCGCCGACGCGCTCAAGGCCGGCGCCAGCCATCTTGTCGTCGCGCGCCCGATCATTGCGGCGGACGATCCCCGGCAGGCGGCCCAGGCCGTGCTGTCGGAAATGGCAAGCGTTTAGGAGTACGCCTGATGAAGATCGGCATCGTGGGCGCCGGCGGGCGCATGGGACTCACCAATATCAAGGCCGTCTCCGCCCATCCGGACCTCACCCTCGTCGCCGCCATCGATCGGCCCGGATCGCCGGTCATCGGCAAGGATGTGGGACTGTTGGCCGGGGGCGAAGAAACCGGCATCGTCATCGGCGACGACGTGGAGGCGCTGATTTCGGCGGCCGATGCCATCATCGATTTCACCGCCCCGGCGGTCAGCGTCGATCTGGCCCGGCGCATTGCGGCCAAGGGCCTCATCCACATCGTCGGCACCACCGGCTGCTCGCCCCAAGACGACGCGGCGATCGCGCAAGCGGCCGAAGATGGCGCGCGCATCGTCAAATCGGGCAATTTCTCGCTCGGGGTCAATCTCCTCGCCGCGCTGGTCAAAAAGACGGCCCAGACCCTCGACATCGATTTCGACATCGAAATCCTCGAAATGCACCACCGCCACAAGGTCGATGCCCCCTCGGGCACGGCGCTCCTTTTGGGCGAAGCTGCCGCCGAGGGCAGGGGGATCGAGCTCGCGGCCCATTCGGTACGTGTGCGCGACGGCCATACCGGGGCGCGCGAGCCCGGCTCGATCGGCTTTGCCACGCTTCGCGGCGGCGGCATCGTGGGGGAACATTCGGTGCTGTTCTCTTCGACAGCCGAGACCGTCACCTTTTCGCACTCGGCCCGCGACCGTTCGCTTTTCGCCGATGGCGCCCTGCGCGCCGCGCTCTGGGCGGCCGACAAGCCCAAGGGACTTTATTCAATGGCCGACGTGCTCGGCCTTACCGATTAAGGGAGACATCATGACCGGCACGCTGATCCTGGTTCGTCACGGCCAGAGCGAATGGAATTTGAAGAATCTTTTCACAGGCTGGCGCAATCCGAGATTGACCGAGCTGGGCATCGAGGAAGCCCGCAAGGCCGGCAAGGCGCTCAAGGACCGGGGCATCGTGCCGGACGCCTATTTCACCTCGGCCCTCACCCGCGCCCAGCGCACCCTCGACCTGATGCTCGAGGAAATGGAAATCACCGACCTTACGATCGTGCGCAACCACAAGCTCAACGAGCGCGACTATGGCGATCTTTCCGGGCTCAATAAGGATGATGCGCGCGAAAAATGGGGCGAGGAACAGGTCCATATCTGGCGCCGCTCCTATGACGTGCCCCCGCCGGGCGGCGAAAGCCTCAAAGACACCGCCGCGCGCGTCCTGCCCTATTACGAGGCCGAGATCGAACCGCTTTTGAAGGCCGGCAAGACCGTCTTGGTCACCGCCCACGGCAATTCCCTGCGCGCCCTGGTGATGAAGCTCGAAGGCCTTGACGAAGAAGCGATCCTCAAACGCGAAATCGCCACCGGCGCGCCCATCGTCTACGGCATCGATCCAGAGGGAAAGCGGGTCTCGACCGAGGAGCTTTAGCGGCAAGCGCCGATTTCTGTTGCACGGGAACTGAGTTCGTGGAGGCTGAGGAGCTAGCCAAAAGAGCCCCCTTCTCCCCTGGTGGGAGAAGGGCCGGGGATGAGGGGGGCGCAGCCTCTCGGCATGCGCCCGCCCAGCGATCTACCCCTGCGACACCAACCCCGCTTCCCACCCCAGGATCGCCCGCTTGCGCACGATCCCCCAATGGTAGCCGGTCAGCGCCCCGCTCGACCCCACGATCCGGTGGCAGGGCACGACGAAAGAGATCGGATTACGCCCTACGGCCCGCCCGATCGCCCGCGCCGCATTGGGCCGCCCCACGGCCCGGGCGACCTCGCCATAGGTGGCGGCGCGACCGGCGGGAACTTTCAGCAGCGTTTCCCACACCTTGATCTCGAACTGGCTGCCGATCATCACCAGCCGCACCGGCTGGTCGGGGTCCCAGCGGGTGGAATCGAAAATCCGGGCCGCGGTCGGGACCACCGCCGCATCATCGCGCCGATAGTGGGCATTGGGCCAACGATTGGCCAGATCCTCGAAGGCGTAATCTTCCCGCCCCGGATCGGCAAAAGATATCCCCGCCACGCCATATTGGGTGATCATCAGGCATACGGTTCCAAAGGGGGAGGGGGCATAGCCCCAGGTCACCTCCAGCCCCGCACCCTTGGCGCGGTAAATGCCTGGCGGCACCGCGTCATAGGTCACGAACAGATCATGGAGGCGGGAGGGGCCGGAAAGCCCCACTTCGAAGGTGGTGTCGAGCACGCTCATATTGCCGCGCAAAAGCTTGCGCGCATGATCGAGCGCCACGGCCTGGGCAAAGCTCTTGGGGGTGAGCCCGCACCAGCGGCGGAACATCTCGACCAATTGGCGCTCGCTCATGGAAAGCGCATGCGCCAGTCCGGCGATATCGGCGGCCTCGGGACCGGGCGTCGAGAGATATTCGATCGCCCGAGCAATCGTTGCATAGGTCTGGCTGTCGCTCATCTGCGGCAGCGTTGAGGTGAGAATGGGAGCATTTGCGTTCATGATCGTCATCCTAACTCCGCCCCCGACGCGCAACGACCCGATTTTGACGCCATCTCAGGCCTTGGCGCGGTGCAGGGCGGGCGCGAACATTTCGGCAAAGCTCGCCTTGTCGTCGGGCGTCAAAAACTTGCCGATCTCGACTTCGCCATCGCGGGTTTCGATCTTGAGCGCGATCACCCTGTCCTCGCCATCGCGAACCACCGAAAAGCGCACCGCGAACGGGTTGAAGGAAAAACTCGTCTCGCGCCCCTTGCGGTTCACCCGCCTGATATCGAGGGCATCGGGCCAGAGGGTGATTTCCTCGAACGCGTCCTTGTCGGCATAGGAAGCGGTCAGCGCCCAGGTCAACAGCACCACATCGAACCCCAAGAGCCCCACCACCGGCCAGGCGCCCATGGCAAAGAACGCGATGCCGGGAATCGAAGCCATGATCGCGGTGAACGCCACCACAAAGCGGATCCCTTGCGGAGAAAGCGAGCGGTGCGGCGTGAGCAGTACGGCAAAGAGCGGGCTTTGGGTCATTGCTGGGTTGCCTTTTTCCCTTGCCCCCATTCTAACGGAGCCTGAACCGAAACGCCAAGCACTTCGCCGATGCCCAAGCCCCTCACCAAAGCCGAGATCGAAGCGATCTTTAGAGCCTTCGCCGAGCACGATCCCGAACCGGAAGGCGAGCTCGAATATGTCAACATCTTCACCCTGCTGGTCGCCGTGGTGCTCTCGGCCCAGGCGACGGACGTGGGCGTCAACAAGGCGACAAGGGCGCTGTTTGCCGCCGCCGACACGCCCGAAAAGATGGTGGCGCTGGGGGAAGAGAAGATCCGCGATTTCATCAAGACCATCGGGCTCTACCGCAACAAGGCCAGGAACGTCTTTCTTCTCAGTCAGGCGCTGATCGAAAAGCATGGCAGCGCGGTTCCCGCCGATCGCGATGCGCTCGAGGCGCTGCCCGGCGTGGGACGCAAGACCGCCAATGTGGTGCTCAATATCGGCTTTGGCCAGCCCACAATCGCCGTCGATACCCATCTCTTCCGCGTCGGCAATCGCACCGGCCTTGCCCCGGGAAAGACCCCGCTGGCGGTCGAGCTGCAGCTTTTAAAGCGCGTGCCCAAGCAATATCTGCTGCACGCCCATCACTGGCTGATCCTGCACGGGCGCTATATCTGCAAGGCCCGCAAGCCCGAATGCTACCATTGCATCATCGCCCAATGGTGCCGCTATCCCGACAAGACCCCACCACCGGGTTAGAGTCCGGTTGCGCCAACTGGGTCGATGCCGTAAGCGGTGAGGCTGAATTGCAATTACAAAAATCCCGGAGCGCCGATGACCACGCGGTTCGACGTTTTGACCATCGGCAACGCCATCGTCGATGTGATCGCCCCGATCGAGGAGAGATTTCTCGCTGATGAGGGCCTGCGCAAATCGATAATGCATCTGGTTGATGCCGAACGCTCGGCCGATCTCTACGCCAAGATGCCCGAGAAAAAGACCATCATCCCCGGTGGCAGCTCGGCCAACACCGCTGCGGGCGTTGCCGCATTGGGCGGACGGGCAGCGTTCGTTGGCAAGGTGGCCGAGGATGAGCTGGGCCTCATTTTCCGGGACGATTTCGACACCAAGGGCATCGGTTACGAAACCGACTATCTGCGCGATGGCCCCGCAACCGCCCGCTGCATGATCCTGGTCACCCCCGATGGCGAGCGCACCATGAACACCTATCTGGGCGCCTGCCAGCAATTGACCGAAGCCGATATCGTCGAGGAGACCATCGGGGGATCGGCCATCACCTATATGGAAGGCTATCTCTGGGATCCCCCCGAAGCGAAAAAGGCCTTCGTCAAAGCGGCCCATTTTGCCCATAAGGCCGAGCGCCCCACCGCGATCACGCTTTCGGACCCCTTCTGCGTCAACCGCTTCCGCGCCGAGTTCCTCGACCTCATCCGGTCGAAAACCATGGACTATGTCTTCGCCAATATCGAAGAGGCCAAGGCGCTTTACGAAACCGACGATCTCAACGTCGCCGTGCGCCAGCTTGCCGAGGACGCCGAGATCGCAGCCGTCACCATGGGATCGCGCGGAGCGATGGCGATCCGGAACGGCGAGATCGTCTCGGTCCCGGCCTTCCCGGTCACCAGCGTGGTCGATGCCACCGGCGCAGGCGATCTTTTCGCCTCGGGCTTCCTGCTGGCCACTGCGCGCGGGCAATCGATGGAAGAGGCTCTGCGCCTGGGCTGTCTCGCAGCATCCGAGGTCATCTCCCATTATGGGGCCCGCCCAGTTGCGGATCTGAAGGAAATGGCGCGCGGCGAGGGGATCGCGGTTTAGCGCCTCAAACCTTGCGTAGCGCCACTTCGTGGATGGCATGATCGGCGCCCTTTTTGAGCACCAGATCGGCGCGCCCGCGGGTGGGAAGAATGTTTTCCCGCAGGTTCGGCAGGTTGATGTTCTGCCAGATGGTGCGCGCCGTGCCTTCGGCCGCGCCTTCGGACAATTCAGAAAAGCGCTTGAAAAAGCTCTTGGGGTCGCGGAACGCCGTTTCGCGCAGCTTCATGAAACGCTCGATATACCAGGCTTCCAGCACCTCCTCGTCCGCATCGATGTAAATCGAAAAATCGATGAAGTCGGAGGCAAAGACGATGGGCTTGCCGGTGCGCGGTAAATCGCCGGGCTGGAGGATGTTGAGCCCCTCGACGATCAGGATGTCTGGGCTTTCGACCGTGGTCATCTCGTCAGGCAGAACGTCATAGACAAGGTGCGAATAGGTGGGGGCGGTAACTTTGGGCTTGCCGGATTTGACGGCGGCCAGAAACTCAACAAACGCCGCGCGGTCGTAGCTTTCGGGAAAACCCTTGCGTTCCATCAATCCGCGCTCGGCCAGGACCGCATTGGGATAGAGGAACCCGTCGGTGGTCACCAGATCCACCTTGGGCGAGGTCGGCCAGCGGCGAAGCAGGGCGCGCAGGATACGGGCGGTGGTCGATTTGCCCACCGCGACCGAGCCGGCGACCCCGATGATGAAGGGCACCTTGGCGCCATTGTGTCCCAGAAAGCGGGTGGAGGCGTGATGGATGCCCTGAATGGCCTCGACGTAAAATGAGAGGAGACGGGTCAGCGGCAGGTAGACGATTTCGGCTTCGGCGAGCGAAATCGGGTCGTTGAGCGCACGCAGATGCTCGATATCCTCGGCGTCGAGCGTCATGGGCTCGTCGGCACGCAGCCGGGCCCATTCCTCTATCGAAAAGGTGAGATAGGGGGCGTAGGTGATCTTCTTGGACATCCTCATTGCTCGGTGCGCGCCGCCTTTTCGGCCAGTCCCGATTGCGCGGTGCGCCGGCCGAGCTCATCGGTCACTTCCGAAAGCGCCACCCCTTCGGAGCGCAGCAGCACGAGGAGATGATAGATGACGTCGGCGCTTTCCTTGACCAGTTCGGCCCGATCGCCTGTGACGGCGGCGATCACCGCCTCGGTGGCTTCCTCGCCGAGCTTTTGCGCGCATTTGGCCGTGCCCTTGGCCAGGAGCTTTGCCGTATAGGACTCCTCGGGCGAAGCCTTGGCCCGTTCGGCAAGGCGCGCATCGAGCGCTTCGATGGTCAATGTCATTGATGGTTCTCCTCTTCCCTGAGGATGGTCTAGCTCAAGAAGTGCCGATCAGTCGAGCCGCATGGGAATGCCGGCGGCCGCCATATGGGCCTTGGCTTCGCCAATGGTGAAGGTGCCGAAATGGAAGATCGAAGCGGCGAGCACGGCGGTCGCGTGTCCCTCTTTGACCCCGTCGACGAGATCGTCGAGCGTGCCCACCCCGCCCGATGCGATCACCGGCACGTCGACGGCATCGGCAATGGTGCGGATGAGCGCCAGATCGAAGCCCGATTTGGTGCCGTCGCGATCCATTGATGTGACCAGCAATTCCCCCGCGCCGCGCTCGACGGCGCCGATGGCGAATTCGACGGCATCGATGCCGGTCGGCTTGCGGCCGCCATGGGTGAAAATCTCCCAGCGGCCCGGTTCAACTCGTTTGGCATCGACGGAGACGACGATACACTGGTTGCCGAACTTGTCGGCGGCCCGCGCCACGAAATCGGGATCGGCGACAGCGGCCGAATTGATCGACACCTTGTCGGCCCCCGAAAGCAGGAGCTTGCGGATATCGTCATTGCTCCTGACTCCGCCGCCGACTGTCACCGGCATGAAGCAGTGCTCGGCAGTGCGCGCCACCACGTCGAAAATGGTGTCGCGCCCTTCATGGCTTGCAGCGATATCGAGAAAGCACAACTCGTCCGCCCCCGCCGCGTCATAGGCGATCGCCGCTTCGACCGGATCACCGGCGTCGCGCAGATCGACGAAGTTGACGCCCTTCACCACGCGGCCGTCCTTGACGTCGAGACAGGGAATGATGCGAGCCTTGAGGGTCATGGTTTTGTTCCAGGCTTGGGCCGTTCGGCCCGGTAGGCGAGATAATGGGTGACCATAAAGACCAGCCAGACCAGAAGCGCAACCGTACCGCCCGGTATGGTGGCCAGCATGAACCAGCCCATGACGAACATGGCGGCCAGCAACCCGCCCATATCCATGCCGAAAACGACGCAGGGGTAAGCCCTTGCCTCGTTGAGCGTGCACCCATTGGCCTCGGCGATGGCGGAGCTGGCCAGGACGGAAAGCAGCGGCGCGGTTGCAACGAGCACGATGATGACGAAAGCCATGGCGTAAAGGTGCCATGGGAACTTCGCCACCGCATCGGTGCTCATTATGCGACCGCCTCCAACAGCGCCAGTGCTTCACGTGAATCAATGCGTCCGTCATAGAGGGCCCGGCCCGAAATCGCGCCTTCGAGGATCTGTGCATCGGGTTCGGTCATCCGGCGGATGTCCTCCATCCCGGCAAGCCCACCCGAGGCGATCACGGGGATCGCAGTGGCATTGGCGAGTTGGAGGGTAGATTCCCAATTGATGCCCTTGAGCACACCGTCGCGGTCGATATCGGTATAGATGATCGCCGCGACCCCGGCACCCTCGAAGCGCTGCGCCAATTCGATCGCGGTCAGTTCAGACGTTTCCGCCCAGCCTTCCACCGCGACCTTGCCGCCACGGGCATCGATCCCCACGGCGACCTGCCCGGGAAACGCCTTGCAGGCGGCTTTGACCAGTCCGGGATCACGGACCGCAACGGTACCGAGGATCACGCGGGCAAGACCCTTGTCGAGCCAGTTTTCGATGTGGGCCAGTGTTCTGATGCCTCCGCCGAGCTGCACGGGAAAATTCACCGCCTCGAGAATGGCCTCCACCGCCGCGCCATTGACGCTCTCCCCGGCAAAGGCGCCGTTGAGATCGACGACATGGAGATATCGGAACCCCTGATCCTCAAAGCTTTCGGCCTGGGCAGCGGGATCGTCGTTAAAGACCGTCGCCTGCTCCATATCGCCAAGTTTCAATCGAACGCACTGACCGTCTTTGAGGTCGATTGCCGGGAAAAGGATCATGGGCGCCACGCAAGGAAATTGCCGATCAGAGCCAGGCCGAGCGCCTGGCTCTTTTCGGGATGGAACTGGGTGCCGAAGATGTTGTCGCGACCGATGATGGCCGTGATCGGCCCGCCATAATCGGCGGTGGCGATCACTTCGTCGGGATTGTGCACCTTCATATGATAGGAGTGGACGAAATAGGCGTGCAGCCCGTCCTCGCCCGTTTCGATACCATCGAGCAGGGCGTGCGGGTGGTTCACGGTGAGCGTGTTCCAGCCCATATGCGGCACCTTGAGCGCGGCATCGGCGGGCACGATTCTTTCAACCGCGCCTTCGATCCACCCCAGCCCCTCGGTTTCCACCTTCTCGCGGCCAACGCTTGCCAGAAGCTGCATGCCCACGCACACGCCAAAGAATGGCGTGTCGCCCGCGATCACCTTCTCGTTCAGCACCTCATGCATGCCCTGGACGGCATTGAGTCCGGCCATGCAGTCGGCAAAGGCGCCAACGCCGGGCAGCACGATCCGGTCAGCCCGCCGCACCGCTTCGGCATCGGAGGTGACGACGATTTCGGTATCGGTGCCCTGCGCCGCGCGGGCAAACGCCTTCTGGGCGGATTTGAGGTTCCCCGCGCCATAATCGATGATCGCGACGGTCTGGCTCATGGCCGGGCTCCATAGGTTTTTTTCAGCCACAGCCGCTCGGCCGTCACCCGATCAGGCGCTGCAAATTCGCCGCTGGCGACCCAATCGCGATGCTCGAGCGCCCGCGCGCCAATCCCAGGGGCGGCAAACCCGGTCCAGAGCGCAAAGACGACGTAAAGCCCCATTGCCGCGCCCCCCCCGATCGACGACGCCGCCCAGAACAGGGTGGCGGCGACAAGGATCCAGAGCACGAGGTAAGCCCAGGTGCCGCGCGCGATCGCCCAGAGCGGCGAAAAGAAAAAAGCGCTCCAGATGAAGCGGTCGGGCAGAACCAATAGCGCTTCAGGCCCTTTGTCGGGCTTGGCGTAGATCGAATAGAGGGTCATTGGACCGATCCTGACGGACGTAAGGGTCCGCAATAGCCTAAAGAACACCCTTGGTCGAGGGCACCTGGTCTCCAGAGCGCGGATCGATCTCGATCGCCTGGCGCAACGCCCTTGCCAACGCCTTGAACAGGCTCTCGGCGATATGGTGGTTGTTGTCGCCGTAATGATTTTCCGCGTGCAGCGTGATCCCGGCGTTAATGGTCAGCGCCTGGAAGAATTCGCGCACCAGTTCGGTATCGAAGGAGCCGATCTTGGGCGCGGAAAAATCTACGCGCCAGACGAGAAACGCCCGGCCCGACACATCGAGCGCCACCGACGATTTGGTTCCGTCCATCACAAGGTCGCACGACCCGTAGCGCATGATGCCGCGCTTGTCGCCCAGCGCCTGTTTCAGCGCCTGGCCGATGGCGATCCCCACATCTTCCACCGTGTGGTGATCGTCGATCTGCAGATCCCCCTTGGCATGGATCGCCATGTCGATCAGCGAATGGCGCGAGAGCTGGTCGAGCATGTGATCGAAAAAGCCAACGCCGGTCTCGATCTGGTGCACGCCGGTGCCGTCCAGATCGAGGGCGACCGAAATCTCGGTCTCGTTGGTCTTGCGGTCGAGCTTTGCCTTGCGCATGGCGTGCCCCTTTTTCGGGAGTTTTTCGACGGTTGCTTCTAGAGCATTTCAGCTTTTCTTTGAATCGCTTCAATACTCCAAGTCTTTGTTTTGTCGCGTGTCCGAACCGCAAAAGCGTTCCACTTTTGCTGGACACGCTCTAGCAGCTTAACGGGCAACGGGAAAGCCCGGCGCTTTGCTGCGACATTGCATTTAGCGCGCGCAATCCTAAATAAAGGCCAACACATCTCCTTCCCACCAAAGGCATTCAGAATTTCATGACGACAATCGTTTCAGTCCGAAAGGGCAATCAGGTGGTGGTCGCCGGCGACGGGCAGGTCACGCTCGGCCAGACGGTCATCAAGCATGGGGCAAAAAAGGTCCGGCGCCTGGCGGGCGGATCGGTCTTGGCCGGCTTTGCTGGCGCGACGGCCGACGCCTTCACGCTCTCGGAGCGCTTGGAAGCCAAGCTCGAGCAATACCCCGGCCAGTTGATGCGTGCCTGCGTGGAGCTGGCAAAGGACTGGCGCACCGATCGCTATCTGCGCCGGCTCGAGGCCATGATGATCGTGGTCGACAAGTCCGACACGCTGATCCTGACCGGCACCGGCGACGTGCTTTCCCCCGAAGACGGCATCGCCGCCATCGGCTCGGGCGGCAATTACGCGCTGGCCGCGGCACGGGCGCTCGCCGACAGCGATAAATCGGCCGAAGAGGTTTCACGCAAGGCCATGGAGATCGCCGCCGACATCTGCGTCTACACCAATTCCGATCTCACCGTCGAAACCCTCGAGACGGACGCTTGACCACCATCCGACAATTGGGGCCGGACGACGCCCAGGCCTATCGCGACCTGCGGCTCGACGGCCTCAAATCGGATGCGCGGGCCTTCGCCTCCAGTTATGGCGCAGAATCAAGGCTCACGCTCGACGACCACCGCCGGACGCTGGAAAACAACGTCGTCCTTGGCGCGCTCGGCAATGACCGCCTTCTGAGCGCCGTCGCCTATTTCGTTCCCCGCCATGCATCAATGGCCCATCGCGGCCATGTCTGGGGCATGATCGTTGCTTCGGACGCGCGGGGGCAGGGGATCGGCAAAAAGGTGCTTTCGGCTCTTGTCGAGCACGCCCGGAGCGCGGGTCTGCGCCAGCTCCATCTTGGCGTGGGCGCCTATAACGTTGCGGCCATCCATCTCTACAAGCGCCTGGGGTTCTGCACATACGGCACCGAGCCCAGGGCACTTCACATCGACAATCAGGATATCGACGAGCACCTCATGGTGCTGTTCCTAGACAAAGAAGACCAACAATGACCGACAGAAGCTTTTCCCCTCGCGAGATCGTTTCCGAACTCGACCGCTATATCGTGGGCCAGTCCGATGCCAAGCGGGCCGTGGCCATCGCGCTGCGCAACCGTTGGCGCCGCCAGCAGCTCCCAGAGGATATAAGGCGCGAGGTTTCGCCCAAGAACATCCTGATGATCGGCCCGACCGGCGTGGGCAAGACAGAGATCTCGCGCCGTCTCGCCCGCCTGGCCCAGGCGCCGTTCGTCAAGGTCGAAGCCACCAAATTCACCGAAGTGGGCTATGTGGGCCGTGACGTCGAACAGATGATCCGCGATCTGGTCGAGGCCGGCATCGTCATCCTCAAGGACAAGAAGCGCGCCGAGGTGAAGGCCAAGGCTCACCTCAATGCCGAGGAGCGGGTGATCGACGCCCTGGTCGGCCAGTCCGCGACGCCCTCGACCCGCGATGCGTTCAGAAAGAAGCTGCGCGCCAACGAACTCGACGACAAGGAGATCGAGATCGAAGTACCCGCGACCGGTGGCAATCCCATGTTCGACATGCCCGGCATGCCGGGCGGCGGCATCGGCATGATCAATCTCTCCGACATGTTCGGCAAGGCGTTCGGCGGCCGCACGCAGAAGCGCAGCGTTAAGGTCAAGGATTCCTACGATCTGCTCATCAACCAGGAAGCCGACAAGCTCCTCGACCAGGACAAGATCAACCTCGAAGCCATCGAGCTTGTCGAAAATCACGGCATCGTCTTCATCGACGAGATCGACAAGGTCGCCGCCCGCGAGGGCGGGGTGACCGGCGGCCCCTCGCGTGAGGGCGTGCAGCGCGATCTTCTGCCTCTCATCGAAGGCACAACCGTTGCGACCAAATACGGGCCGGTCAACACCGACCATATCCTGTTCATCGCCTCGGGCGCCTTCCACGTAAGTAAGCCCAGCGACCTCTTGCCCGAACTCCAGGGCCGCCTGCCGATCCGCGTGGAGCTACGGGCGCTGACGCGCGAGGACTTCATCGCCATTCTCTCGGACACCGAATATTCGCTGATCCGGCAGTATGTGGCGCTGATGGGCACCGAGAACGTCACCCTCGAATTCACCCCCGACGCCATCGAGGCGGTGGCCGATATCGCCGTTTCGGTCAATGCGACTGTGGAAAACATCGGCGCGCGCCGGCTGCAGACCGTGCTCGAAAAGCTCGTCGAGGACATCTCATTCGAAGCCCCCGACAAGGCGGGCACAACGCTGACCATCAATGGGGAGCGGGTCCGCGAGACCGTGGGCAAGATGGCCGGGGACACCGACCTCAGCCGCTATATCCTTTAGTCACCCCCGAAAAACGCGATGGCGCGGCCGGCGAGCAGCACGGCGATCCACAGCAGGATCGACAAGGCTGCCGAAAGCCGCGCCATCAGCGTGTGCGGCGCCGCGTGCCAGCGGCCGAAAACGAAAAATCCCGCATTGGCCAAGGCCAACCCGATCAGCACGAGCTTGGTGATGAACACCGGATTGCCGGCGTAATTGTCCGGCTGGACTGAAAACAGAAGAAATCCGGTCAAGGCCGCGGCCAGAAGCGCGCCGATCGCCAGCGGACGCAAGGTTTCGATCGTCGCATCGAGCGCCACCTTTTTCCCCAGGCCCAGCATGCGAAAATCCATCAGCAGCGCCGTAGTGACCAGCACGCCCAGCGAGAGGATGTGCAGGGCGTTGACCAGGGGATAGGCGTAGATGTCGCGCCGCAGGAATTGTGCGAGCGGGAGTTGCTCGACCGCTTCCAGCATCTAGCGCTGATCGTACTCTGCAGCGAATTCGGGATAGACATCGAAGGTGCCCACCTCGGTCACCAGCCGCACCGCCTTCATCCGATAATCGGTTTCTTCGAGCGCCCGGTGACCGATGGCGGTCACGCTATCGCCGTTCGCCACCGTGGTTTCGTCAAACCCTGTGGCAAGGGTGCGATCGACCGGCGCCAGTTCCACCGTCCATTCCCGCGTGCCGTCATCGAGCGTGAGGGTGGGATGGGGCTGGCCGATATAGATATCGGTCAAGGTGCCCTCGAGTTCGAACCATTCCTCGCTGGTCCACGACCAGCCGTGATGGGCGAAAACCGGTGCTGCCGTGACGAACGGGGCGACGAGGGCGAAAGCGATGAGATCGCGACGGGAAAGCCATGCCATGGTGCGGTCCTCCGAACGCCGGCTTTGCCGGCCTTTCGGCTTTAACGCGCAACCCGTTGCGGCGTTCCTCCTAGCCGCGCTTGACCGCCCTTCGCATCACCTCGTCGCGCAGGGCGCGAAAATCCTCGGCGCTCAGCCGCCCCACTTCGCGGGCCAGGACGTTGGTCAATTCCGTCGCCTCGGGCACCATCCCGGAGGTATCGATCGTCATCTTGGGATCGGAGATTTCCGCCAGCCGCTGGATTTCCTCGGCCTCGTCCCAGATGACGTTGAAATAGGCGATGATGCGCTGGACCATGAACCATGTCGGCTTGCCGCGCTTGCCGTGTTCGAGCGCTGAGAGATAGGCGCTCGACACGTTGAGCGCCTTGGCCATGTCCTTTAACGCGATGCCGCGCTCGGCCCGCAATTTCCGCAATTTGGCGCCGAGCGGGGTCACATCTGCCTCTTGCGTTTCAATCGCACATAAAGCGCGCCGCCGCCGCCATGGCTTTGGTGGGCCGGATCGATTCCGGCCACAAGCGGAGCCAGTTCGGGCGCGTTGAGCCAGAGCGGCACCATGGACCGCAGAATGCCTTTGTGCTCCATCTGCAGGTAGCCGGTTTTCTTGATCCCCTTGCCGGTGATGATCAGCAGCGTCCTGTCGCCGCGCGCCGCCCGGGCGGGAACGAAAAGCTCGAGCGCGGCGCGCGCCTGGTCCTGGGTCATGCCATGAAGGTCGAGCGTGGCGTCGATCGGTTCATGGCCGCGCGACAGGCGGCGCTTGAGATTGGGTTCGATCGATTTTTCCGAGGCCGCCACCTTGGAGGCGGCGATCACCGGACGCGTCGAGGGCAGGGGAGCGCGGGCAAAACGAGGGGAATTGTCCTTCGGCTTGCCTGCATCGGGCTCCTGCCCTGCCTCTTCGAGCGCGTCGAGCAGCGCCTTGGGATCGGCACTCTTGCGCTTGAGAAGCGGGTCGACCGTCTGGCCGACCGCGTTCCAAAGGTGCCAGTCACGCACCGGTCCGGGCTTTTTGGATCTCGGTCCGGACGGTTTTCGGGCCATGGTAAACGGAGCCTTGCCGGCTCAGTCCAAATCGTTGGTGGCAACGAGCTTCCAGTTGGGATCGCGCGAGCGGGTGTTGCGCAGGAAGGTCCACTCGTCGGCGATGGCCACGACCTGGCCGGGCGTGCCCTCGACGATCTCCCCCTCGCGGTCGCGGGTGATCGACACCACTTCGGCATCGATCCGCAATGTCACCACCGCATTGCGCTTGTCGAGCTCGGCTTCGGCAAACTCGATATTGGAGAGGCCCACAAAGGTGAACTCCACCTTGTGCCCGGCCGCTTCGCGCTCGATGATCGCCGCTTCGAAACTGTCATAGACATCCTTGTCGAGCAGGTTCTTCAAGCTCTTGCGGTCGCCCGCCGCATAGGCGGTGACGATCATCTCATAGGCCGATTTGGCGCCTTCGATGAACTGTTTGGGCGAGAAGGTGGGATCGGCCTGGGCGATGGCGCGCAGGCCATCTTCGATTTCGGCCTTGCCGGCGGAGAACTTCTCGATCTCGGCTTCGAGCTTGCGCTGGGCGCGCTCGGCTTCGGCGGTATCCTGCGGATTGCGGCGCGGCATCTGGACGACGTTCTCGTCATTGTCGGGCCGGGTGCGCGAAATCGATTCGTAGCGCGCAGAGGGCGGCCGTTCGTTGCCCGTGCGGGTGCCCAGCACCGAACGCAGACGCAAGAGCACAACGATGGCCACCACGATGACGATGAGGGTGGGAAAGTCCAAAAATTCGCCCATGAGTGAAATTCTTCGCTCCGAAATCGGGGTCTGGTTTCGCGGGGCCCTGCTGCCGGGTCGCAAACTGAGCACTTGGTCCTATATATATGTAAACGAGCCCCCGCAAACCAGTTTGCGGTGGCATTATTGTGATAGCAATGCCGCACCGGTGCCAGAGGTTCATCGCGGCGGAGAAAGGATCGAAAGCGCCCGTGGCCCGTTTCATCGCCCTCGCACTACTCGCCCTGCCATTCATCGAGATCGCCGGCTTTATCTGGGTGGGCGGCCAGATTGGCATTCTGGCAACGCTTGCCGCCATCGTCCTCACGGCCGTCGCCGGCATCATGATCGTGCGCTGGCAGGGGCTGGGCATGGTGCTCGACAGCCGCGCCATGATGGCGCGCGGCGAGGTTCCAGCCCGCCAGTTCGCCGATATGATGATGATCGCGTTGGCCGGCCTGTTGCTGGTCGTTCCCGGCTTTGTGACCGACCTCATCGGCTTTGCCCTGCTCATCCCGCCGGTGCGCGGCGCGCTCTACCGGCTTTTGAGCCGCAACATGGTGGTGGTTTCGACCTACCGCCCCTCCCAGCCGGGGCCAGCCTATAAATCCATCGATCTCGACAGCGGCGATTATCGCTGAAGCCGGAGCCATGCCCGCCAACCTTGTTCGCGGGACGCAAAAGTGATAGCCAAACGCACCGCTTGGGCGGCCTTTGCCGGCTGCCTTGCCGAGAAAACGACATGAAGGACTTATTGGCCAATGGCTGAAGACACCGAGAACAATGGCCAACCGGCGGCCGCAGGCGAGGGCGCACCGGATGCGACGCAGGCTCCCGCATTCGGCATTGTGGGCCAGTATGTGCGCGATCTGAGCTTTGAAAATCCCAATGCGCCCGCTTCGCTGGTCCCCGGCCAGGTCAACCCCGGCTCGAACGTCAACATCAACGTCCAGGTCAAAAAGCAGGCCGACGACGTCTACGCCGTCGAGATCGGCCTGAACGTCAAGACCGAGCGCGACAACAAGGTGCTCTATGCGGTCGAGCTGGTCTATGGCGGCCTGTTCCGCACCCGCAACATCCCGGAAAACCAGCTTGGCGCGCTGCTTATGGTCGAAGCCCCGCGGCTGATCTTCCCCTTCGCCCGTCAGGTCCTGGCCTCCACCATCCAAGCGGGCGGCTTCCCGCCGCTGCTGCTTGAGCCTGTGGATTTCCTTGCCCTCTACCGCCGCAACCTCGCCGCCGCGGCCGAGAAGGCCAAACAGAACGGCGGGCCGGCAGACGAAGCCAAGCCGACCGTCAACTAGAACGAGCCCTTTTCGAACTTAAGCAAAAAGCCCCGGAAGACCGGGGCTTTTTTCATGCGCTTTCCATCTGGCGGATTTCGATCTCGACAGCCTGGTATTTGAGCCAGAGCGCGCTATCGCCCATTTCGGCGATGAAGGCGGCATGGGCGGTTCGTTCCTCGAGCGTGAGCCGACTGGGCAGGGGGGTGGGTCGCTGACGCGCCGGAGCCCTGGTGCCGCTGCCGCGTATGGCGATCTCGGTTTCGGCCGAAAGAGCCAGCGCCACCTGCCGGCCCCCGATCAGCTCGAGATAGACCTCGGCCAGGATCTCGCTGTCGAGCAGCGCCCCGTGCAGCGTGCGGCGGGAATTGTCGATGCCGTAATGTTTGCAGAGCGCATCGAGGCTTACCCTGGCGCCCGGATGGATGGATCGGGCCAGCATCACCGTGTCGATCACCTCATTGGTGAGTCGCGGCCGCCCGCACCATTCGAGTTCGGCGTTCAAGAACCCCATGTCGAAGGGCGCATTGTGGATGACGAGCGTGTCGTTGCCGATGAAATCGACGAACCCCTGGGCCACTTCGGAAAATTTGGGCTTGTCACGCAGGAACTCGTCGGAAAGCCCGTGCACGCGGAACGCCTCCTCGGGCATGTCGCGTTCGGGATTGATATAGATGTGGTGATGCCGGCCGGTCGGCACGTGGTTGATGAGCTCGACGCACCCGATTTCGACGAGCCTGTCGCCTCCGGCCGGGGAAAGTCCGGTGGTTTCGGTATCGAGGACGATCTCGCGCAAAAGATTCACCGGCCCGCCTCCGCGCGCAACCTGTCGATCACCGCGTCGGTCGCGGCGATGGTTTCGTCCATGGTTCCGGAGGTGTCGATCGCATAATCGGCGCGGGCCCGCTTTTCATCCTGGGTGAGCTGGCGCGAAAGAATGAGTTCGAGCTTTTTTTCGTTCATGGCCGGCCGAGCGAGCACGCGCTGGCGCTGGATGTGCGGATCGCAATGGGTGACGATCACCCGATCGATCGAATATTGCGAGCCGGTCTCGTAAAACAGCGGAATTTCGATCACCGCCAAGGGGGCGCCGGCCGCCTCGGAGGCATCGGAAAATTCGACGGCCTTTTCGCGCACCAATGGATGGATCACCTCTTCGAGTTCGGACATCCGGCCCGGTTCGACAGCGATCGCCGCGCTCAGCGCCTTGCGGTCGACCACCCCGTCCTTGACCGTTCCGGGAAACAGGGTTTCGACAAGCGGCGCGGCCTCCCCGGCATAGAGGTCATGCACGGCCTCGTCCGCCGAATAGACGGGGATGCCGCATTCGGCGAATCGCGCCAGAACCGTTGATTTTCCCGTGGCGATCGAGCCCGTCAGCACAACGCGAAGCATGGATGAGGTCGTAAAATCCCCTGTTATTGGCCCATTGCGGCCAGAACTTTTTGGCGCAGGCCGGCCGTTACCGCCGGATCCGTGCCGAACCAGGCGGCAAATCCCGGCACGGCTTGATAAAGCAACATACCCAGCCCATCGACAGTGGCCAACCCTTTGTCCCGCGCCTGGGCGAGAAGGGGGGTAACAAGCGGTGTATAAACGATGTCGGTCACGACCGCCGAACCCGAAAGTAGCGAGAGGTCGACCCCTTCGAAGGCGGTGCCTTCCATGCCCACCGAAGATGTGTTGACCACCAGCCCGGCCGTTCCGGCCTGACGGGCAAATTCGGCCAGCGCTCCGGGTCGGACCGCCGCGCCGAACTCGGCCGCCAGGGCCTCGGCTCGGGCGGAGGTGCGGTTGAGCAGGTCGATGCGGGCAATACCCCTGTCGATCAGCCCGGCCAGAATGGCGCGCGAAGCGCCGCCCGCGCCCAGAACGATCGCCGATTCGAGTTCGCGGTCCCAGCCCGGCGCGCCGGCATCGAGATTGGCGAGAAATCCCAGATAGTCGGTATTGCTGCCAGCGATCCGGCCATCGCTGACCACCAGCGTATTGACCGCCCCGATCTTTGCGGCGAGGGGATCGACCTCGTCGATCAGCGCCATCACCGCTTCCTTGTGCGGAATGGTGACGTTGCCGCCGGCAAATTCTCCGCTCCGCACCCTTTCGATAAAGTCCGGCAGATCGGCAGGCGCCACGGCGATCGGCTCGTAGCTGGCGTCCAGCCCATGTTCGGCAATCCATGTGCCATGGATCAGGGGGGATTTCGAATGGCCGATCGGCCAGCCGATGACGAATGCCTTTTTCATCGGCTCGCCTCCAGAAGCTGCGGCGCATGCCGCTCGAGCGCCTCCAGCAGAGGGAGAAGCGGCAGGCCGAGAATTGTGAAATAATCTCCCTCTATAGCCTCGAAAAGGCGAATGGAGGGCCCTTCGAGCCGATAAGCGGCAACCGAAGCCAAAATCGCTTCGCCCTCGAGATCGAGCACGGTTTCGAGCGTCTGACGGGAAAAGGATTTGAATCGCAGCGTTGCGGTTTCCACCGCGCTCCAGACGATCGCCCCGTCTCGAGCCAGCGCCACGCCCGAATGGAGCTGGTGGGCTTTGCCCGCCATCGCCATCAACCTTTCGGCCGCCTCGGCCCGGTCGGTAGGCTTATGGAAGCCTCTGCCTTCGAAATCGAGCGTCTGGTCGGCTCCGATCACCCAGGCTCGGGGGGTTCGCGCGCTCACCGCAACCGTCTTGGCCTCGGCCAGCTCCCTGGCGAGGGCGGCGCGATTCGGATCGACGGTCAACAGTTCGGTTTCGATTTCCCGCTCATCGATTGACGCCGATGCAACCGAAAAGCGCAAACCAGCGTTTTCCAGAAGCGTTCTTCGCGTTTGACTTTTTGAAGCAAGGATCAGCATGGCCGGGGCTTTGCGAGCTTTGTTGGTGTGAGGTTTTTCACACCCGCTTCAACAGTTAAAGCCAAATCGCCCCAATGGGCTGTCCGGTCGCATCTTTTCCCCAACGTCCGATTTTGCGTTAACAGCCCATTAACTGGGGACACGCCCATCGCCCTGTAGACAAGTCCGGGGAAAAGGTCCGGCGCCGACGGGCGGCATCGCATTAACTTTCCGTTAAGCTTTTGCACAGCCACATCTCTTAACGAACCATTAACAGCCGGGGCTTGGCCGTGCTCCATCCCCAATTTCCGGGGCGTTCATCGACTCCCCCTCGCCGCGCGCAACTGACGCAACGCCAATTTGGGTCCCCTGGTTGTGAGCAGCAAACAATTGGTGCAAAACACAGCCATAAAGAAAAAACAGAATCTATTTAGATTCTTAGACATGACGGGTTCCACCCCTTGAATTTGCGCGCCTCTCCTCAGCCGACCGGCAAGCCGCTGCTCGACGCAGCGCTCGGACACAAACAAAAAACGCCTCCCGTCTGGATCATGCGCCAAGCCGGCCGCTACCTTCCCGAATACCGCGAGGTGCGGGCAAAGGCGGGCAGCTTTCTTGATCTGTGTTATACGCCGGCCCTGGCTTGCGAAGTGACCCTACAGCCGCTTCGGCGTTTCGATCTCGACGCTGCGATCCTTTTTTCCGATATCCTGGTCATCCCCGACGCCCTGGGCCAGCCGGTCCGTTTCGCGCAGGGAGAAGGACCGGTTCTCGAACCGCTCGATGCAAAGTCGGTCGCTTCGCTCAGCCCTGGAAAGGCTCTCGATCATCTGACGCCGGTCCTTGAAACCCTTGAGCAGATCAAAGCTGCCCTGGCCCAGGAAAAAACCTTGATCGGGTTCTGCGGCGCGCCCTGGACGGTTGCCACCTACATGCTGGGTGGCAAGGGATCTTCCGACCAGGCGGCGGCGCGCCTGTTTGCCTTGAACGAACCGGTTGCCTTTGCCGCGCTCATAGACATTCTTGTTGAAGTCTCCGCCCGATACCTGGTCGCTCAGCTTAGGGCTGGAGCGGACATGGTGCAGATCTTTGAAAGCTGGGCCCTCAATCTCGACGAGACCGCCTTCCGCAACTATGTGATCGAACCCAACCGCAGATTGGTGGCGCGGGTGCGTGAACTGGTTCCCGATGCTCCGATCACCGGATTTCCCCGTGGAGCGGCCGGAATGCTGGCCGAATATGCCGAGAAAACCGGCGTTAACGTGCTCGGGCTCGATTATGCGACCCCGCTCGCCTTCGCTTCGCAGACCTTGCCAAAAACGCTGACTGTCCAGGGAAATCTCGATCCGCTGCGGCTGGTGGCCGGCGGCGCGCAGATGGAAAGCCGGGCCCGCGAGATCGTCGCGGCCTTTGCCGACCGCCCACATATCTTCAATCTCGGGCACGGCATCGTGCCCCAGACCCCGATTGCTCACGTTTCCGATCTTTTGAAGGTCATCAAGGGATGAACTGGTACGCCATAACCCTGGCCCTGCATGTGATTTCCGTCATCGCCTGGATGGCGGGCATGTTCTATCTGCCCCGGCTTTTCGTCTATCATGTGGACGCCGAAAAGGGTTCGGTGCAGTCGGAAACCTTCAAGATCATGGAACGGCGCCTCTTGCGCGCCATCACCACCCCGGCCATGATCGCCACTTGGGTGTTCGGACTGACGCTGGTGTTTCATTTCCGCGTCGTCGATTTTTCTCAAGGCTGGCCCTGGCTCAAGGCGGTCGCGGTTTTCGCGATGTCGGGGCTGCACGGGCTCCTGGCGCGGCACCAGAAGCAGTTCGCCCGTGACGAGAACACCAAATCGGCGCGCTATTTCCGCCTCCTCAACGAGGTGCCAACGGTTCTGATGATCGTTATCGTAGTCGCGGTGATCGTCAGGCCGTTCTGAGCCAATCACATTGGTTTGGCGCGACAGCGCGATCAAAAACGGTTATGCTTGCAATCAGCCGAACCAATAGCTACATAAAGCGCAACTCACGCATTCGCCGTGAGACGGGCGGCAGACGCTCCGCCCCGCTTCTCCCCTCCTTTCTTTATCCTTATCTCTCCATCTCCCCTAAGAAGGCTGATCATGGAATTCATGAAGCTCAGGGACCTCAAGGCCAAATCTCCGGCCGAATTGCAGTCCTTTGCCGAAGAGCTCGAAGTCGAAAACGCCAATACCCTGCGCAAGCAGGAGTTGATGTTCGCCATACTCAAGCAATTGGCGACCCGTGATGTCGAAATCACCGGCGAAGGCGTTGTCGAAGTTCTGCCCGACGGCTTCGGTTTTCTGCGCTCCCCTGACGCAAACTACCTTCCCGGGCCCGACGACATCTATGTAAGTCCCTCCCAGATCCGCCGCTTCGGTTTGCGCACCGGCGACACGGTCGAGGGCCAGATCCGGTCCCCCAAGGAAGGCGAGCGCTATTTCGCGCTTCTCAAGGTCAACACCATCAATTTCGAGGACCCCGAAAAGGTCCGCCACAAGATCAATTTCGACAATCTCACCCCGCTCTATCCTGATGAGCGGCTGCAGATGGAATTGGCCGATCCTACCACCAAGGATCGCTCGGCGCGGGTCATCGACCTCGTCGCCCCGCTCGGCAAGGGCCAGCGCGCCCTGATCGTTGCGCCGCCGCGTACCGGTAAGACGGTATTGTTGCAAAATATTGCACAATCGATCGCCACCAATCACCCCGAATGCTATCTGATCGTGCTTCTGATCGATGAGCGGCCGGAAGAAGTCACCGACATGCAGCGCTCGGTCAAGGGCGAAGTCATCTCCTCGACCTTTGACGAGCCGGCCTCGCGCCACGTGCAAGTTGCTGAAATGGTTATCGAAAAGGCCAAGCGCCTTGTCGAGCATAAGCGCGATGTCGTGATCTTGCTCGATTCGATCACCCGCCTGGGCCGCGCCTACAACACCGTTGTGCCCTCTTCGGGCAAGGTTCTGACCGGTGGTGTCGACGCCAACGCCCTGCAGCGCCCCAAGCGCTTCTTCGGCGCGGCGCGCAACATCGAGGATGGCGGTTCGCTCACCATCATCTCGACGGCGCTGATCGATACCGGAAGCCGCATGGACGAAGTGATCTTTGAAGAGTTCAAGGGCACCGGCAACTCGGAAATCGTCCTCGACCGCAAGGTTTCCGACAAGCGCGTTTTCCCGGCGATCGATGTCACCAAGTCCGGCACCCGCAAGGAAGAATTGCTGGTCGAGCCCGATATCCTGCGCAAGATGTACGTCCTGCGCCGCATCCTCAACCCGATGGGTACTGTCGATGCCATGGAATTCCTGCTCGACAAGCTGCGCCAGACCAAGACCAACAGCGAATTCTTCGAATCGATGAACACCTGATTGGTGGCTCATGGGTTCTGTGAACACACCGTTCCTGTCAATCACTGACGGGAGCGGTGATTTTCGCTTCAGTCGCCGTCCTCGAGCTTTTCCCGAGGGCCCGCTAGGCTGCCACACCCACCTCTGCGTCTTGCGGTTGGTTGCCTAATGTGACTATTTCGGTCCCATCAGCATGGACCTGCAATCGGTGACTCAAGCTTCGACCATCGTGGCGCTTTCCTCCGGCAGCCTGCCCTCCGGCGTTGCCGTGATCCGCTTGTCCGGCCCCCGAACCTTCGCTGCCGTCCAAGCCCTTTGCGACACCCTCCCGCGCCCGCGACACCTTTCCCTTCGCGTTCTGCGTAACCCGGCCACCGGCGAGGCGCTCGACCAGGGCCTTCTCGCCTTTTTCCCGACTCCGAACTCCTTTACGGGCGAGGATTGCGCCGAGCTGCAGGTCCATGGATCGCCGGCCGGCGTCAAAGCCATTCTCGCGGCGCTGACGGCGATGGAGGGGATCGCGCTCGCCGGGCCGGGCGATTTTACCCGCCGCGCGTTCGAGAACGGCAAGCTCGACCTCACGGCCATTGAAGGTTTGGGTGATCTTCTCGCCGCCGAAACCGAGACCCAGCGCCGTCAGGCGCTCGCTCGCCTCGAGGGTGGGCTTGCCGATCGGATCGCGCTCTGGCGCGGGCTGTTGCTCGATTCCCGCGCCGAAATCGAAGCCAGGCTCGATTTTTCCGACGAGGATGATGTTCCTTTCGAGCTGCCTCAGCATTTCGTTAGCGACCTCGAAACGCTCGGTGCAGCGCTTGAGGATGCGTTGCAGGGGTATGAGCGCGGGCGCATTACCCGTGAAGGCTTTCGCATCGTTCTGGCCGGTGCGCCCAATGCCGGGAAATCGAGCCTACTCAATGCCTTGGCCGGTTCCGATCTGGCGATCGTCACCGCCGAAGCGGGAACTACCCGCGACACCAAGGACGTTTCCATCGATCTTGGTGGCCAGCTCGTGACGCTCACCGATACCGCCGGCCTGCGCGAGACCGATAGCCTGGCCGAAGGGGAGGGCATCCGCCGGGCGCGTCGCGCCATGTACGCCGCCGATCTGGTTCTGCTGCTCGTTGCGCCGGATGCTCCGACGCCGGCCATCGAGCCCTTGGCAGTTCCGGTCTGGACTCTGGCGACCAAATCAGACCTGGCGGCACCCCCGGAAACTGCCGGTCTGGCGCTTTCTGCCCATACGGGGGAGGGCATTCCCCTCTTGATCGAACGCCTGGAACGCCATATTGAACAGCGCCTGGGCGGCGGCGAGCCGAGCCTTGTCAGCCATTTGCGCGACAAGGAAGCGCTCGGCGCGGCGATTGCGCATATTCACTCGGCGCTGGCCCGGATCGACCAGCCCGAGCTTTGCGCCGAAGATTTGCGCCGTGCCGCCGATACGCTGGCCGGATTGATCGGGCTGATGGACAATGAAGCCGTGCTCGACCGGCTGTTTGCCGGCTTTTGCATCGGCAAGTGATTCACGTGAAACGTTGACGCCATGTTGATGGTGTTGATTCACGTGAAACACGGTATTGAAGCCCTATGTTGGATTCACGTGAAACAGTTCGGACCCATCCATGACTGACTATGGTGTGATCATCGTTGGCGGCGGCCATGCCGGAGCGGAAGCTGCGGCGGCTTCCGCGCGTCTGGGTGTCCCTACGGCGCTGGTCACCCATAAATTCGCGACCATCGGTGAGATGAGCTGCAATCCGGCGATCGGCGGGTTGGGTAAGGGGCATCTGGTGCGCGAGATCGATGCGCTTGATGGGGTGATGGGCCGGATTGCCGATAAGGGCGGTATTCAGTTCCGGGTGCTCAACCGGCGTAAGGGGCCGGCGGTGCGGGGCCCACGGGCGCAGGAGGACCGCAGGCTCTATCGCGAGGCCATGCAGGCCGAGCTGTCCGGAACGCCCAATCTCGATATCATCGAAGGCGAGGTCGATGATTTGATCGTCGCCGATGGCGTCGTCACGGGCGTGGTGTTGCTCGACGGGCGGCGCATCGGCGCCAGGGCGGTGGTGCTGACCACGGGAACCTTTTTGCGCGGGCTGATCCATCGCGGGGAAGAAACCATCCCGGCCGGACGGGCCGGGGAGAAGCCGGTGCTCGGGCTGTCGCTAAGGCTCGAAGCCCTGGGGCTCAAGCTCGGGCGGCTCAAGACCGGAACGCCGCCGCGGCTCGATGCGGCCTCGATTGATTTTTCGGTGCTGTCCGAACAGCAGGGCGATCATCCGCCCGAGCCGTTCTCGGCCCTGACCGACCGAATCACCACGCCGCAGATCTCGTGCTTTGAAACCCGCACTACGGCGGACGCGCATCGGATCATTTCCGAAAATCTTTCGCGCTCGGCCATGTATTCGGGGAAAATCCAATCGCGCGGCCCGCGCTATTGCCCCTCGATCGAAGACAAGATCGTCCGCTTTGCCGACAAGGACAGCCATTTGGTGTTTCTCGAGCCCGAAGGGCTCGATGACCCCACAATCTATCCCAACGGGCTTTCGACCTCCCTGCCGGCAGACGTTCAGCTCGCCTTCCTCAAGGCCATGCCCGGCCTGGAAAACGTCGTCATCAAGCGCCCCGGCTATGCAATCGAATATGATCACGTCGATCCGCGCGAGCTCTCGCCCAGCCTGATGCTGCGCGCTCTGCCTGGCCTTTATCTTGCCGGACAGATCAATGGCACCACCGGTTATGAAGAGGCCGCCGCTCAAGGCCTGCTGGCCGGCGCCAACGCGGCGCTCGCCGCGCTCGGCCGCGAGCCGCTGGTTCTGTCGCGCACCAATTCCTATCTCGGGGTGATGATCGATGATCTCATCACCCGAGGCGTTACCGAACCCTATCGCATGTTCACCTCGCGCGCCGAATTCCGGCTGCAACTGCGCGTCGACAATGCCGATCAGCGCCTGACCCAGCTCGGCATCGATATCGGCCTTGTCGGAGAACAGCGGCGCGAACATTTCGCGGCGAGGATGAATCGGCTGGAAACCGGCCGCAGCCTGCTCAAATCCCTGTCGGCCACGCCCACTCAAGCGCGCAAGGCGGGGGTCAATGTCAATGCCGACGGCGTGCGCCGGTCGGCCTTCGAACTGATGAGTTATCCGACAACCGAACGAGCGGATATCGAAGCGATCTGGCCTGAGATTTCCGATATGGAATCAAATACTTACGAGCAACTGGCTATCGATGCGCAATATGCCGTCTATCTGGAGCGGCAGCAGGCCGATGTGGAAGCGGTCCGCCGCGACGAGTCGCGGACCATTCCCGATTGGCTCGACTATGCCCTTCTGCCCGGCCTCTCCAACGAAATGAAGCAGAAGCTTATCGCGGCACGGCCCCAGACCATTGCTCAGGCGCAGCGCATCGAGGGCGTCACTCCCGCCGCCCTGACCTTGATCCTTGCCGTCATCCGGCGCGGGCGCATGGAGCGCAAGGCGTCGTGAGGGGGGAGATTTCGCCCGAATCGCACATCGGTGCTTATGAACGGCATCTAGGCCGGTCGATAATGGCCACAAAATCCGATCTCGACTCATATGTGCACCTTGTTCAGCGCTGGCAGAAGGTGCAGAATCTCGTTTCACGTGAAACACCGGGCGATCTGTGGCAGCGCCATATCCTTGATTCGTTACAGCTCTTACCGCTGATCGGCGAACTATCCACACGGATGAACGTGCTCGATATCGGCAGTGGCGGCGGATTTCCGGCCATTCCGCTGGCGATTGCGCTCAAAGGGCACGAGTTCTCGATGCACCTCATCGAATCCAATTCGCGAAAATGTGCGTTTCTGCGCGCCGCAGTCCGTGAGTTCGATCTCCCCGTAACCGTCCATACGGCGCGCATCGAAGCCATCGATCCGCAAGCCATTGGCCATGTTGATCTTTTTACCTCCCGCGCGCTGGCCCCCATGCCGCTCCTCTTATCCTATCTTCATCGCTTGTGGTCCCAGGACAGCCGCGCCCTGCTGCACAAGGGGCGCGAATTTGGGGAAGAACTCAAATCAGCGGATTCAGATTGGGTTTACGATGTGTTAAAGCATCAAAGCGCGACGGACGAAAACGGCGTCATTCTCGAAATCAGTGATCTTCGTCCAAAGCCATAGTGCGTTCCGGCAATAGTGGGGCACCACTCTTGTGGTTCGGGAACGCGACACAACAGCGGGTTGGAACCCGGGGATTTGGTTCGATCACATCCGTAACGGTTCCAGCTTTAAGTGTTTGAAGCCGCACAGGTTTCGGAGGCCAGATGCATCCCCGTATCCTTACTCTCGCCAATCAGAAGGGTGGCGTCGGCAAGACGACGACAGCCATCAATCTCGCCACCGCCCTGGCGGCCATTGGCGAGCGTGTCCTGATTATCGACCTCGATCCGCAGGGCAATGCCTCCACCGGCCTCGGCCTCGGGCGCCAGCAACGCGAGCGCTCGTCCTTCGACCTGCTGCTCAACGAAGCGACGGTCAAGGAATCGGCGGTGCTGACCTCGGTGCCCAATGTCGCCATCGTTCCTTCGACCATGGATCTGCTGGGCGTCGAATTGACCATCGCCGCGGAGCGCGATCGCGCCTTCCGTTTGAAATCGGCCCTCGACAATGCCCATGAGGTGCTGATCGATAACAAGCCGATCACCTATGTGCTGATCGATTGCCCGCCGTCCCTCAATCTTTTGACCATCAACGCGCTCACCGCTGCCGATGCCGTGCTGGTGCCGCTGCAATGCGAGTTCTTCGCGCTCGAAGGGCTGAGCCAATTGCTGCAGACCATCGAGCAGATCCGCTCGACCCTCAATCCGCGCCTGTCGATCCAGGGCGTAGTGATGACCATGTTCGACAAGCGCAACAACCTTTCCGAACAGGTGCTCAATGATGTGCGCGAGCATATGGGCACTTTGGTTTACGATACGGTGATCCCGCGCAATGTGCGGCTTTCCGAAGCGCCCTCCTATGGCAAGCCGGCACTGCTCTATGACCTCAAATGCGCCGGAAGCCAGGCCTATCTTCGCCTGGCCACCGAAGTGATCAAGCGCGAACGCCAGTTGCGGGCGGCGTGATGGAGAAGACCATGAACGACAAACCCACTCGTCTCGGCCGCGGCCTTGCCGCTCTTATCGGCGATATGCAGCCTCTCGATGCGCCGCGTCAGGCGGAATCGGGAACGGGCACGCGTCGGCTTCCCGTCGAATTCATCATCGCCAACCGCGCCAACCCGCGTAAGGATTTCGATCCCGAACAACTCGAGGATCTGACCAATTCGATCCGCGAGAAGGGCGTGATGCAGCCTTTGCTGGTCCGGCCCAGCGAGCAGGGCCCCGATGTTTATGAAATCATCGCCGGCGAGCGCCGCTGGCGGGCGGCACAGAAAGCCGGCCTGCATGAAGTGCCGGTCATCATCCGCGAGGTGGACGACAAGGAAGCGCTCGAACTCGCCATTATCGAGAACGTGCAGCGCGCCGACCTCAACCCGTTGGAAGAAGCGCAAGGGTATGGGCAGTTGATCGAACAGTTCGACTACACCCAGAACGACCTCGCCCAGGTGATCGGCAAGTCGCGCTCGCATGTGGCCAACACGCTGCGTCTGCTGCGCTTGCCCAACGAAGTGCAGGATATGCTCGGCCGGGGCGAGTTGACCGCCGGGCATGCCCGGACCCTGATCACCTCGGAAGATCCGCTGGCCCTGGCGCGGCGGATCGTCGATGCCGGGCTTTCGGTGCGCGAGGCCGAGGCCCTGCATCAAAAGGACAGCGAGGTGCGTCGTGCGCCCGCTGGTTCAAGCGAAAAGCGCCCGTCCTCGAAGGATGCCGACACATTGGCGCTGGAAAAGCAGCTTTCCGATGCGCTGGGGCTGTCCGTGACGCTCGAACACCGCGATCGGGGCGGCAAGCTCGAGATCCGCTACAAGACGCTCGAACAGCTCGATGGCGTGTGCACGCGGCTGCTTTCGCATTGAGACCAAAAGAGCGGCGTTGCACGTGAAACATCGTGCCAAGCTGTTGAAAATATTATCGTCTTGCCGCAGCCATGCACACGGCGAGCATCGCCTGGCGGCCTGAAGCCGCGGCGAGCGAGGCGGTCTTGCGGCTATCGGCGATGGCTGTAGCCAGCCGATTGCAGGCCGAGGCCAGGGCGTCGTCCGACCAGAGGCGGAGCTGCTGTTCGATGCTTGCCTTGCGAGAAAAGTGGATGCGCGGGGTTGCCCGACTGATCACCTGATCGAGCCCGGCCCCGGCGTCCATTTCGGCGCGCATGGCGCGCAGCCGGGAAAAATGCTGCATGGCGACAATCAAAAGGCGCTGCGGATCGGTGCCGGCGCTGGTGGCGCGCGTCATGGCTTCGTCAAAGCGCCGGGCATGGCCCGTGGCGATGGCATCGACCACGGCATCGATGGCCAAGGCCGCGTTGTCGCCGCAGAGCCGCGTCACGTCCTCGCGTGAAAGCTTGCCGCCCTCGCCGGCGAAAAGAACAAGTTTTTCGAGCTCCCGGCGGGTGATCTGCCGGTCATTGCCCAGCATTTCGCGCAGCATGGGCACAAGATCGGCCTCAAGGCTGATATTGGCTGAGACAAATGTTTCACGGATCAGCGCATCGATGGTCTGGCCGGAATCGGCGTAACAGGGCAGGGCGCGGGCGTCCCTGCGGCTTTCGGCGAGCTTGCGCAGGCCATCGGAGGGCTTGAGATCGCCGCCTTCGACGATAAACACCGCCTCGGCACCCTCTTCGAGCAGTTCGGAGAGCGTTGCCGCAAGCTTGTTGCTTGCGCCACGGATGCGGATGGTCGTCCCGCCGCCGAATAGCGACGGGCTGCGCGCCAGAATTCCGAGCCGCTGCGGATCGGCATCGATCTCGCTCATATGCAGTTGCGCAAGGCTCTCGGGATCGGGGGGATCGCCGGCGAAATGGCGGACCAGCCGCCCGGCATTCTCCCCCACCAGGCCCGTATCGGGCCCATAAACAAGCACCAGGCCCGATTTGAGATCGGGCTGGGCGAGGAATCTGTCGATGTCGCGGCCCTTGAGGGCCGTCATTGCGGCGCGAGCGCCGCGATCAGCGCCAGCCGTACGGCTTCGGCGGCGGCGCGGGCCGCCTGTTCCTGCGCATTGGCGCGGGCGGTATCGTCGGCAAGATATTGGCCGGTGGTCTGGTAGCTGGCCGTTCCGGTGCGGCGGCCGCTGGCGAGCGTCGTGCCGTTCTGGGTCACCGTATAGGTAACCGTTGCGGTGACCAGATAGTCGGTCAGCGGGCTCGATAGCTCGGAAACGCCCAGCCGGCTGGCGCCGGCCGAAACAGTGGCGGAAAACCGCGGGGCCGAGGGATCGTCCGAACCAAGGCGCGCCGAAAGCGTCTGATAGACGACCTGTTCGAGCCGGGTTTCCGGTTCGGCATAGCTCAGCGCCAGGCTGGACCGGGCGGCGGCCGCATCGCCATAGACAGGGGTCAGCGTGCAGCCGCTCAGGACAAGGGAGGCCGAAAGGGCAAGGCCCAGGGCGGCGGCGCGAAAAACGCATTTCCGCTTTTCTCCGAATCGCTTCAATGCTCTAAGTCCTTGTTTTGTCGCGTGTCCGAACCGCAAAACCGTTTCCACTTTTGCTGGACACGCTCTAGCAAACGACATTGACGATCCTGTTGGGCACGACGATGACTTTCCGGGGCGGATTGCCGTCGAGTATGCGCGCAACCGCTTCGAGAGCCAAGGCCGCAGCCTCGACCTGGGCGCTGGGCGCATCCTTGGGCATTTCGATTTCGCCGCGACGCTTGCCGTTGACCTGAACGGCGATCACCACCGTATCGTCGACCAGGTATGCCGGATCGGTCTCGGGCCAGGGGGTGTCGCAGACCATGGTGTCATGGCCCAAGGTCTTCCAGCAGCTTTCGGCCAGATGCGGCATCATGGGGGCGATGAACTGGACCAGCCGCTCGATCGCGACGCGCAGCGCGCCGATATTGCTCAAGGACGGGGATTCGCTCACCTGGGGCATGAAGCGCTGGATGGCGTTGGCGAGCTCGTAGATCTGGGCGACGGCACGATTGAAGCGCAGGCCGGCAAGATCGGCCTCGATCTGGGCCGTGGCCTTGTGGGCGATCTTGAGCATGTCGATGACGCGCGGATCGTCGCCATCGACGGTCGCGGGCTCGCTCCTTAAAAGCGCCTCGGCTTCGCCGACCAGCTTGTGGACGCGCTGGACGAAGCGCCAGGCGCCCTCGATGCCGGCCTCGGTCCACTGCACGTCGCGTTCGGGCGGGGAATCGGAAAGCACGAACCAGCGCGCCGTGTCGGCGCCATAGGTGGCGATCATGTCGTCGGGATCGACAACATTGCGCTTGGATTTGCTCATCTTTTCGACCGAACCGATGACGATCTGCGCGCCATCGGCCGCCGAGCGGGCAATGCGCTCGCCCTCTACGGTATCGATGACCACCTCGGACGGCGGCACCCATTGGCCGGCGGCGTCCTTATAGGTCTCGTGGGTCACCATGCCCTGGGTGAACAGCCCCTTGAAGGGTTCGGCGACCTGCATATGGCCGGTCTTGCTCATGGCGCGGGCGAAAAAGCGCGAATAGAGCAGGTGCAGAATGGCGTGCTCGATGCCGCCGATATACTGATCGACCGGCAGCCATTTGTCGGCCATCTCGGGGATGGTCGGCTCCTCGGCGCGTGGGGCGGTGAAGCGGGCGAAATACCAGGACGAATCGACAAAGGTGTCCATGGTGTCGGTTTCGCGCCGGGCTTTCGATCCGCAGCTCGGGCAATCGACATGCTTGAAGGTAGGGTGGCGATCGAGCGGGTTGCCGGGGGTGTCGAACTCGACATCCTCGGGCAGGCGCACGGGCAATTGCTCCTTGGGCACGGGAACGATGCCGCAGGTGTCGCAATGGATCACCGGGATCGGGCACCCCCAGTAGCGCTGGCGCGAAATGCCCCAATCGCGCAGGCGGTAATTGACCTGGCGCACGCCCTGCGGCTTGCCGTCGACCTTGCGTTTTTCCAGGTGCTCGGCGATGGCGGCCTTGGCCGCCTCGACGTCCAGGCCGTCGAGGAAACCGGAATTGAAGGCGACGCCCGGACCGGTATAGGCCTCGCTGCCGATGTCGAACTCGCCAGCCTCGGTTTCCGGCGGCAGGACGACCGGGATCACCGGCAGGTCGTATTTGCGGGCGAAATCGAGGTCGCGCTGGTCGTGGGCCGGGCAGCCGAAAATGGCGCCGGTGCCGTAGTCCATGAGGACGAAATTGGCGACATAGACCGGCAGCGTCGCGCCTCCGATCACCGGATGTTTCACGGTGAGCGGAGTGAGATAGCCCTTCTTTTCGGCGGTTTCGATCACTTCGGCCGAAGTGCCCATGCGGCGGCATTCGGCGATGAAGGCCGTGAGGTCAGGATCGGACTTGGCCAGGGACGCGGCCAGCGGGTGATCGGGGGACAGCGCGATGAAAGAGGCGCCGAAGAGGGTGTCGGGGCGGGTGGTGAACACCTCGATGCTCTTTTGCGCCGCCTCGCCGGCGGCGACCTCGAAGAGCACGCGCAGGCCTTCGGAGCGCCCGATCCAGTTGCGCTGCATCAGCCGCACCTTGTCGGGCCAATCCTCCAGCTCATCGATCGCTTCGAGCAGGTCCTCGGCGAAATCGGAGATCTTGAAGAACCACTGCGTCAGTTCACGCTGCTCGACCGGTGCGCCCGAGCGCCAGCCGCGCCCGTCGATCACCTGCTCGTTGGCGAGCACGGTCTGGTCGACCGGGTCCCAGTTGACCTTGGAGGTCTTGCGGGTGACGAGCCCTGCGGCCAGCATGTCGATGAACAGCATCTGCTGGCGGTGGTAATATTCCTCGTCGCAGGTTGCGAACTCGCGGCTCCAATCGAGGGAAAAGCCCATGGATTGCAACTGCTTGCGCATGGAGGCGATGTTGTCATAGGTCCATTCGCGCGGATGGACCTTGTTGGCCATGGCGGCGTTTTCGGCCGGCATGCCGAAGGCGTCCCAGCCCATGGGGTGCAAGACGTTGCGGCCCTTGGCGCGCTGGAAACGGGCGACGACGTCGCCCATGGTGTAGTTGCGCACATGGCCCATATGGATGCGGCCAGAGGGGTAGGGGAACATCTCGAGCACGTAATAGGGCGGGCGCGGGTCGTCGTTGGAGGTTTCGAAGCTCTTGTTTTCGGCCCAGACCTTTTGCCAGAAGGGTTCTTGTTCGCGCGGATTGTAGCGCTCAAAAGCGTTTGCCATAGAAAGTACCGGTCCTGGCCCTATACTTGAGAAAAAACGAGAAATTGGGTAGGCGACCATCACCAGAAAAGCACTGGAAGGTCAACCACCGCCATGAGCCAGAACGCCCCGGAAACCGCCGCTTTACGGCTCGCCGACATCAGGAAGCGGATCGATAGCGCCGCTGCGCGCATTCCGGGCTCAAGGCCGGCAGAGCTGGTCGCGGTGTCCAAGACGTTCGATGCGGCAGCCATCGCGCCGCTGATCGATGCCGGCCAGCGCCATTTCGGGGAAAACCGGGTGCAGGAAGCCCAGGGCAAATGGCCGGCGCTCAAGGCCGCCCATCCCGATCTGGTCCTGCACCTGATCGGACCGCTGCAAACCAACAAGGCCGCCGACGCGGTCGCGCTTTTCGATGTGATCGAAAGCGTCGATCGCGATAAGCTGGCGAAAATTCTCGCAGGGGAAATGGAAAAGCAGAACCGGCGTTTGTCCTGCTTCGTGCAGGTCAATATCGGGGGCGAAGAGCAGAAGGCCGGCATCGCGGTTTCCGAGACGATCGAATTCGTCGCCCGCTGCAAGGATCAATACGGGCTCGATATCGTTGGTTTGATGTGCATCCCGCCTCTCGATGCGCCGCCGGGGCCCTATTTCGCGCAATTGGCTGGCCTTGCCAGGCAAGCCGATCTCGATCAGCTCTCAATGGGCATGAGCGCGGATTTCGAGACGGCGATCCTGATGGGTGCCACCCAGGTTCGGGTCGGCTCGGCGCTGTTCGGCGCGCGATAACGCGCATGTGATTGGCGCCGCCCCGGTCCAAACCTAGATTGAATCTTAGCTATTTGAGCCGGGCACGGTCCGGCCGATTTGAGAAGCGGAGATTTTGCCATGAACAAGCGCCGTTTGCTGGTTGTCGATGACGATGCCGATTTGCGGGCCGCGCTGATCGGGCAGCTCCAATCCTATGACGAGTTCGAGATCACCGAGGCCGACACAGCCGCCGCGGCCCGGCAGAAGACAAAGGCCGAGCATTTCGATCTCGTGCTGCTCGATGTAGGGCTTCCCGACATGGATGGGCGCGAGGCGCTCAAGATCATGCGCAATGAAGGGTTTCGCGCACCCGTCATCATGCTGACCGGGCAGGATAGCGAAGCCGATGAAATCCAGGGCCTCGAAAGCGGGGCCAATGACTATGTCACCAAGCCCTTCCGCTTTTCGGTGCTTCTGGCCCGCATGCGCGCCGCTTTGCGCCAGCACGACCAGAGCGAGGACGTGGTGTTCTCGATCGGGCCCTACAGCTTCCAGCCGGCGGCCAAGCTGCTGGAAAATGGCGATGGCAGCAAGATCAGGCTCACCGACAAGGAAACCTCGATCCTCAAATTCCTTTACCGGCAGGGCTCGAAAACCATTTCGCGCGATGTGCTGCTCGCCGAAGTCTGGGGCTACAACAATCGGGTGACCACCCATACGCTGGAAACCCATATCTACCGGCTGCGCCAGAAGATCGAGCGCGATCCGTCCAACGCCCGGCTCTTGGTGACGGAAGAAGGTGGCTATCGCCTGGTGCCCTAGGTTGTGCGGGCCATTTGGTGATGGCGGCCTGCAAAGAGCAGTTTTCTGCGCTTCCGGTGCTCACGTACCGTCAGTACGCTCCGCTCCGGTTCTCAAAAACCGCCCTTTTCGACTCGCCCTGACCCAACGGCGCGCACAACCCATGCACACCTAAACCTTTGCGCAGGCGTCAAAATATGCCATTCATAGGCTCTCAAGTGGCGCTTGGGGGCAGGTATGGACGAAGCGGCGGCGGTGGCCGCGTTCGGTGAACTCGACATCTTCGCAAGCTTTTCGGACGATCAGCTTCGCCTTTTGGCCTTCGTTGCGGAGGATGTGTCGTTGCGCGCCGGAGACACGCTCTATTCGGCGGGGGAAGCGGCTGACGGGGCTTACGTCCTGGTCTCCGGAGCGCTCGAAGCCAGCCACCCCGAAACCCAGGGCGGCGGCCGGTTCCGTATCGAACCGGTGGCGCTGGTTGGCGAGTTGGGGCTGATGCTCACCCGCCCCAGGGCTGCAACCATCAAGGCGATGCGAACGAGCACGGCGCTGTTCGTGCCGCGCGAACCGTTCCTCAAGCTGCTGCGCAACCATCCCGAGCTTGCAGAGGACGTGGCGCAGACCTTGCGGGCCGAACTGGTGCGCTATCTCGATTCCATCGCCCAATTGGGCGGCCGGTTTTCGGGGTAGGTGCCGTTCTTTGCGGCGGACGCCCCCATCGGTCACCCTCGGGCCGAGGGTCCGCTGCATTTGGCAGCCGGAAGCGGTTGGGTCCAAAACGTCTTCGATAGGGTGTGGAGAGGTTGCGGGTCCCCGGGTCAAGCCCGAGGACGACGAGGGGAGGTGGGGAGCGCGATCGCCTGTACCGTAATCGGAAGGATTTGGAGCGTGTCCAGCAAAAGCATGTTGCTGGCGTGACCGGGATGGAAGCGGTTTTGCGGTTCGGGAACGCCACCAAACAAGGGTTAGAGCCCAGGTTTGATTCAATCAAATCCTGAACGGCTCTAAGCGAATTCGACAAGCACCGGCACGTGATCGGAGGGCTTTTCCGACCATCCGCGGGCCGGCCGCAGGATGTGGGCGGCGCGGGTTTTGGCCGCGACATCGCGGGTGGCCCAGATATGGTCGAGGCGCCGGCCGCGGTCGGAGGCCTCCCAATCGCGGGCGCGATAGCTCCACCAGGAATAGACCTTTTCCTCGATGGGGATGTGCTGGCGCACCAGATCCACCCAGTTGCGTCGGGCCAGAAGGCGGTTGAGCGCTTCGGTTTCGACGGGCGTATGGGAGACGACGCGCAGGAGCTGCTTATGGCTCCAGACGTCGTTTTCGTGCGGGGCAACGTTGAAATCGCCGCAGATGAGCTGGCGCTCGTCAAAGATCAGCTCGTCGAACCAATCCTGCATTTCGGCCAGGAAATCGAGCTTGTGGCGGAATTTGGGGTTGATATCGGGGTCGGGTTCATCGCCGCCGGCCGGGACGTAGAAATTGTGCACGGTGAGCGGCCCGTGCCCCAGATCGAGCCGGGCGGAAATGTGCCGGCTGTCGGGAATGTCGCAAAAGCCCCGCGTTTCAATCTCGTCGAGGGGGTGTTTGGAGACGATCGCCACCCCATGATAGCCCTTCTGCCCATGGACCGCCTGGTGCCGATAGCCTGCGTCGGCAAGGGCCTTGCGCGGAAACTGGTCGTTTGTGCACTTGATCTCCTGCAGGCACAGGACATCGGGGGCGTATTGGGAGAGGAAATCGAGGACGATGGGCAGCCGCAGCCGGACCGAATTGATGTTCCAGGTGGCAAGCGATGGCATTGGCGACTCGAAAAGCGGAAACGAGAAGCCGCCTTTATGGCGATCCGGGCCGGCGCGGTAAAGCCCCGGCTCCGGATCGGCCTTAAGCTTCAATTGGGCGCGGAAACCGAGCGGTAGGTGGGATCGATCTGGAAATAGGTGTTGGGGATCTCGACGTCCTTCTGCGTCTCGGTGATCGAGAAGGTGGTTTCGACCCCCGAGGGCTCGATCAGGCTCCATTGCACAAGGTCATTGGTCGCCCGATCGAAGATCAGCGAAACCTGAACCGTGCCGATGGGGCTGTCATCGGTGATCATCACCGAGACATGGGTTTCCGACAGCACCACATCGGAGAGATTGGTGTTGATGAGGCTCACCTGATCGCCGAGGAACTGGCGCAGCGGCACGTGCTCCTGGGCATAGGCGTATTGAGTGCGGTCGGCGCGGTTGATGACGTAAAAGCCCGAGCCTTGCGAGATGATCTCTTCGCGGCTGGGCGGATCATAGCGGAAGCGCACCATGTTGGGGCGCTTGAGCCAGAAGGTGCCTTCGATGCGTCCGCCCTGGCTGTCGATCTGGACGAACCGGCCGGCCATGGTGCGGATGGCGCTGTTGGCCTGTGAGATTTCCTGAAGCGCGAATTCTTCGTCGGGCGTCAGCGTCCGCGTCTGGGCTGAAGCCGGCATCGCCAGTGCGAAGACGGCGAGGACGGTGGTAACGAGGGCGGCGGCAAGGCGAAGCATTGCGGAACTCCGATCGGTATTTTTGAGATGGGTTTACCCCTTGGATGCGGGGGTAAAACCCAATTGCGGCAAGAGCGGGAACCGGCGGGCCGGCTCGGCGATAAACTCCCCGTGTGCCGGCGCAGTTCCGTTTGGGCTCTAGTAACCGTCGGCATTGTCCCCGACGAGAACTTCGCGCTTGCCCGCGTGATTGGCGGGGGAAATGATTCCCTCCTGCTCCATGCGCTCGATCAGGGTCGCGGCCTTGTTGTAGCCCACCGAGAGCCGGCGCTGGATATAGGAGGTGGAGGCTTTCTTGTCGGAGAGAACAATGTTGACGGCCTTGTCGTAGAGCTCGTCTCCCGATCCGCCGAAGCCGCCATCATCATCGAATCCGCCCATCTGGCCGTCATCGTCCTCGGCGGTGATCGATTCGAGATATTCGGGCGTGCCCTGGCTCTTCAAGTGCGAAACGATGTCCTCGACCTCGCCATCGGCCACGAACGCGCCGTGCAGGCGCTTTATGCGGCCGCCGCCGGCCATATAGAGCATGTCGCCATTGCCAAGGAGCTGTTCGGCGCCCTGTTCGCCCAGGATGGTGCGGCTGTCGATCTTGGACGTCACCTGGAAGGAGACGCGGGTGGGGAAGTTGGCCTTGACCGTGCCTGTGATGACGTCGACCGAGGGGCGTTGCGTCGCCATGATCAAATGAATGCCGGCGGCGCGGGCCATCTGGGCGAGGCGCTGGATGGCCCCTTCGATGTCCTTGCCGGCCACCATCATCAGGTCGGCCATCTCGTCGACGATCACCACGATATAGGGAAGCGGCTCGAGGTCGAATTCTTCCGATTCAAAGATCGCTTCGCCGGTTTCCCGATCGAAGCCGGTCTGCACGGTGCGGGTGATGACCTCGCCCTTTTCCGCCGCCTCGGCGACGCGGGCATTGAAGCCGTCGATGTTGCGCACGCCGATCTTGCTCATCTTCTTGTAGCGGTCTTCCATCTCGCGCACCGCCCATTTGAGCGCCACGACCGCCTTGGCCGGGTCGGTGACCACGGGGGTCAGAAGGTGCGGGATGCCGTCATAGACCGAAAGCTCGAGCATTTTCGGGTCGATCATGATCAGGCGGCACTGCTCGGGAGCCATCTTATAGAGCAGGGAAAGGATCATTGTGTTGATCCCCACCGACTTGCCCGAACCGGTGGTGCCGGCGATGAGCAAGTGCGGCATGCGGGCCAGATCGACGATGATCGGCTCCCCGCCAATGGTTTTGCCGAGGCAAATGGGGAGCTTGGCCTTGGCCTTGTCGTAATCGGACGACGCCAGAAGCTCGCGCAGGAACACGGTTTCGCGCGTCTTGTTGGGCAATTCGATGCCGATGGCGTTGCGGCCGGGGACCACGGCGACGCGGGCGGAAATGGCGCTCATGGAGCGCGCGATATCGTCGGCGAGCGAGATCACCCGGCTCGACTTGATGCCGGGGGCGGGTTCGAGCTCGTAAAGGGTCACGACCGGGCCGGGGCGGACATTGATGATGTCGCCCTTGACGCCGAAGTCCTCGAGCACGCCTTCGAGCCGCTTGGCGTTTTCCTCCAGCGCATCGGGATGGTGCTCGGGAAGAAGCTGGTTGGCGCCGGGGGCGGCGAGAAGGTCGAGCGGGGGCAACTCGAACCCGTCGGTGGGCAGGAAGGTAGCCTGGGCCTCGCGCACCTGGCGGGCCGAGGGGGCGGGACGCGGGGCGGGAGCTGCCACCCGGGCGCGGCCGGCGGGAGCCTGCTCGACGATCAGCCGGGCGATGTCGTCATCGGAATCGCGCCGTTCGGCTATCGGTGCGTAGTCGTCATAATCGTCGTCATTGGCCGGCTCGTCCTCCCAATCGCGCGAGAGGGGCGGCTCGGCGCGTTCGGGATGGCGGGCGAGCGGGATGGCGCGATCGAGCTGGGGTTCGAAATCGGCGTTCTGAAAGGGACGTGCGGGAAGCGCTGCGTCCGTCTTGCCGCGGCGGAAGACGCGCTTGAGCGCGGCACGCGTGCCATAAAAGGAATGCGCGGCAAAGCCGATGGCCACATCGAAGATGCCGGGCGAATCGGAGGCTTCTTCGGGTTCGGGCTCCGGCTCGGGTGTCTTGGCGCGGCGGCGGGTGGATTTGGCAGGCACCGAGGGTTCGTTCTCGAACACCGAGCGCGAGCGGGACGCCAGCCAGACAAGCCCCAGGGCGGGGACGGCCAGCAGCACGCCATAGACAATCGCGCCCCAGCCTTGCGGCGCCTGGCCGGCAAGGGTGGCGAAAAGGGAGGAAAAGCCGGTGCCGACAAAGCCCCCCAGCCCCAGGGGGAGCGGCCAGCTTTCGGGGGTGGGGATACAGGCGAAAGCGCCGGTGGCGAGCACCGTTCCCAGCAGCCAGCCGGTCAGCCGCAGGCCGAGATAGGAGGGAACGATGCGCCGAATCATCGACCACGACCAGACGAGCGGCGGCAAAAGCAGGAGCGGCGCGCCCAACCCCAGGAGCTGGAACCCGATGTCGGCGAGCGCGGCGCCCGGAAAGCCCAGCCAGTTCTCCACCGGCTTGTCGGTGGCATAGGAGAAGGAGGGATCGTCAACCTTCCAGGATGCCAGGGATACAAGGCCCAATACGCAGAGTGCGGCAATAGCCAGGCCCACGAAACGCACGGGGATCGTGATCGAGAGCACCGGGGTTGAGCGGTGGCTGTCGTCCAAATGCGACGAAGGATGCAGGGTCATCGGAACTGCCGGCAGGTTACGCAATACTTTTGGAGCCAACCCTAGCCGCGCATGGTTAACCTCCGATTAGCAGCCGGGTGAAAAATCGAAAGCCCCGCCATGGGGGCGGGGCAAGGCGCTCGAGAGGGGATGCAGCCCATATCGATTGCGAGTGGGAAGGCCTCTTGGATGTGGGGTCAAGAGGGATATGGGCTGCATGCCGCCTCAAGCCTTGGAGACGGAGGAACGGCGCCCATGGGCGCCGTTCCGGTGCGGGAAATCCGATCAGAATTCCGGATAGGCCTCGACGCCGACTTCGGCCTTGTCGAGCCCGAGGGCTTCGTCGTCCTCGGTCGGACGCAGGCCCGTGGTCGCCTTGAGGATCATCCAGACGATGAAGCTGACCGCGAAGACGAAGATGCCGACAACCACGATCGAGAGGAGCTGGACGCCCAGATTGGCGTCGGGGTTGGTAAAGACCACGGCGATGGTGCCCCAGATGCCGGCGAGAAGGTGGACGGGGATGGCGCCCACCACGTCGTCGATCTTGAGCCGGTCGAGAAGCGGCACGGCAAAGACGACGATCACCCCGCCAACGGCGCCGATCATCGAAGCGGTGCCCAGGCCCGGGGTGAGCGGTTCGGCGGTGATCGCCACGAGACCGGCCAGCGCGCCGTTGAGCACGAAGGTGACGTCGACCTTTTTGTAGAGCAGGGCGGTAAGGACCAGAGCCGCGACCGCACCGCCGGCAGCGCCGGCATTGGTGTTGGCCATGATGCGGCCGACATCGGCGACATCGCCCACCGAGCCCATGGCGAGCTGGGACGCGCCGTTAAAGCCGAACCAGCCCATCCAGAGGATGAAGGTGCCCAAGGCCGCGAGCGGCATCGAGGAGCCGGGCATGGCGTTGACGGTACCGTCGGGGTTGTACTTGCCGTTGCGGGCGCCCAGCAGGATGGCGCCGGCCAGAGCCGCCCAGCCACCAACCGAGTGCACGACCGTCGAGCCGGCGAAATCGAGGAAACCCATGGCATCGAGGAACCCGCCGCCCCACTTCCAGGACGCCTGGATGGGGTAGATCAGCGCCGTCAGGATGACGGTGAAGATCAGGAAGGGCAGGATCTTGATGCGCTCGGCAAGCGTGCCCGAGACGATCGAGGCCGCGGTGGCGCAGAACATCACCTGGAAGAAGAAGTCCGAGCTGGTCGCCGCATAGGAGAAATCGTCGGCCGTATCGGCGGTGATGCCGACGGCTTCGAGGATCGCGATGCCGAAGGCTCCGAGATAGCCGCCGGTTTCGTCCGAACCGATGGTCCAGTTGCCGAGCGGGTACATGAGGTTGTAGCCGATCAGGTAATAGGCGATGGCAGCGATCGAAAACAGCGAGATGTTTTTCAAAAGCTGCATCGAAACGTTCTTGGTGCGCACCAGGCCCGCTTCGAGCATGGCAAAGCCCGCGGCCATCCACATCACCAACACGCCGCCGAAAATCATCAGGAACGAGTTGAGGATGAAGACGACGTCGGCCGAAACGCCCTCCGAAACCGTCGCGGCCGCCTCTTCCACCGGAGCGGCATCCTGCCCGAGAGCAGGCAGGGCGATGAGCAGGGAGGCCATCGCCGCCATGCCCAGCAATTTGCTTTTCTTCAATGTCATGATTGTCTCCTAAATGGACGCCGGGCCTCAGAGCGCTTCCGTGCCGGTTTCCCCGGTGCGGATGCGGATGGCCTGTTCGAGATCGAGGATGAAGATCTTGCCGTCGCCGATACGGCCGGTCTGGGCCGCGTCCTTGATGGCGGTGGCGACAGCGTCGACCTGGGCGGCATCGACAGCGATTTCGACCTTGAGCTTGGGCAGGAAATGAACGGCATATTCCGTGCCGCGATAGATCTCGGAGTGCCCCTTCTGACGTCCGTACCCCTTGACCTCTGTTACGGTCATGCCGTGCACATCGAGCGAATTGAGGGCCTGACGAACCTCTTCGAGCCGCGATGGCTTTATGATGGCGATTAGCAGTTTCATGGGTGGCTCCCCTTTCCGATTGCGCACCTGACACGGGCAATCGGACTCAAAAGCCGTGCCAATCCAAATTCATGACAGCTAAGTTATTGAATTTACTAATATTCCATCGGAGCGAAAGAGGAAGCCGCAATCCCGCCATAATTAGAAATGCGTAATTTTTGTGCATGAAGTCAGCCCCTGGAGCAAGCGTGGCGCTTTTATGTGCAGGTAGCTTGTTCGATATCCCGTGCGGCATCGGCACCCTTGCCACTCAAGGGCTGGGGAGCGCATTGTGGATCCACGATCGAAAGGACAAGCGCCATGACCGATGGGGAAAAAACGCGGGCATTTGACGTTCTGGTGGTGGGCGGTGGGCCGGTGGGGCTCTCCTTGGCCATTGCGCTCACCCGCTTCATGCCGGGAATCGCGCTGGGACTGCTCGACAGGCGGCACCTGTCGGTGCCTCAGGATTCGCGCGCTTCGGCTATTGCCGCCGGCGTGCGGCATCTTTTCGAGGCGATAGGGGTGTGGCCGGGCATGGCCGACGCGGCCAATCCGATTGCGGCGATGAAGATCACCGATTCGGGGACCGGCGATATGGCGCGTCCGGTGTTTCTCGACTTCGCCGGTCCCGCAACGCCTGGCGAGCCGTTTGCGCACATGGTGCCCAACACGGCGAGCGCGGCGGCGTTGCTCGCCGGAATCGACGCGGTGGAAATTGTTGAACCCGGCGCGGTGGCCGCGTTCATGGCCGGTCCGGCGCATGCTGAAATCACGCTCGAGGATGGCCGGGCTCTCAGGGCAACGCTGGTGATTGCCGCCGATGGCGGCCGTTCGACGCTGCGCCATCTGGCCGGGATCAAAACGTTCTCGCACGATTACCGCCAGGCCGGGCTGGTCACCACCATCACCCATAGCGAGCCGCACAACGACATCGCCTATGAGCATTTTCTCCCGGCCGGGCCTTTCGCCTCGCTGCCGCTCAAGGGCAATCAATCCTCGCTGGTGTGGACGGAAAAACCTCAAATGGCGCAGGCGCTGCTCGCCATGGCACCGGCCGACCTTGCCGGCCGCATCGAAGCGGCGATGGGATCGGTGCTGGGACAGGTGGAGATCGCCGAGAAGGTGCAGAGTTTCCCCCTGCATCTGGTTCTCGCCCATCGGTTCGCCGCGCCGCGGCTGGCGCTGGTGGGCGATGCCGCCCATGTCATCCACCCCCTGGCCGGCCAGGGTCTGAACCTCGGCTTGCGGGACGTGGCGGTTCTCACTGAAGTCCTGATCGATGCCCTGCGGCTGGGCGAGGATTTCGGACGGATCGAAGTGCTCGAACGCTACGAGGGGCGGCGGCGTGCGGACACCGCGGCCATGGCATTGGCGACCGATGGGCTCAACCGGCTGTTTTCCAACGACATGGCCCCGCTGCGGGCGCTGCGCGATTTCGGGCTTTCGCTTGTCGATCGTGCCGCGCCGCTCAAGGAGGCCTTTATCGGCCAGGCAGCCGGAACCTCGGGAGCCAAGCTGTTGCGCGGACTGGCACCCTAGAGCCATTCAGGATCTGATTGAATCAAATCCTCGGCTCTAACGCCTTGTTTTGTCGCATGTCCGAACCGCAAAAACCGTTTCCATCGGTCATGGACATGCTTTTGCTGGGCATGCTCTAATCGCCCTCTGCCGGCCGGTTGCGCAGAGCTTCGACCTCGGCTTCATCGATATGGCGGGCCGCATCGACCACCAGCAGGGGGACGCCTTTGCGGATGGGAAAAGCGTAACGGGCGACGATCGAGATCAGCTCGGTTCCATCCTTGGACAGCGTCAGCCGGGTCTTGGTCACCGGACAAACCAGCATTTCGATGGTCCGCGGGTCGAGCCGGTAGCGCGGATGATCGGCATCGCCGTGGGGCTGGCCGGGGGAAGGGCTCATTGCAGCACGACGCCCGAGCGCGCCCGCGCCATTTCCATTTCGGCCAGGGCCATGAGGGTTTCGGCGCGCTCGACCAGGGTCTTGGCTTCGAGCAGCGCCTGCTTTTCAAGCGGGCCGTAGGGTCCGAGCATGGCGGCAAGATTGATGAGTTCGCCGGTGCTCATCTCCTCGATTTCTTCCCAGTCCACCTCGATCTGCGCAAATTCGGCATAGCTGCGCAACACCGTGGTCAGCCGCTGGCGATCCACGGCCTCCTCGCCCAGATAGGGTGAAAAATCGGCGCTGAACGCCGATGTGTCGATGCGGGCCTGACGGTAGGGGGTGGCGGCGGTCAACTCCTCGGCCGGAGCAAAGCGGCACACGCCTTCGAGAATAATGAAATAGCGGTTTTCCGCCTGTTCCTCGAAATGGGTGATCCGCCCGATACAGCCGATCTTTTCCAGCGGCACCTGTCCGCGCGGCGCCTCCTCGGAGGTATCGCGGGGCTGGATGAGACCGATCATCCGGTTTCCGGCCAGCGCGTCATCGACCATGGCGACAAAGCGCGGCTCGAAAACATTGAGCGGGCGGTGTGTTCCGGGCAGCAGCAGGGCGCGGCTCAGGGGAAAAAGCGCGAGCATGTCCGGCAGTTCAGAAATCGAGGCCGGGCGGCGCATGGCAAATCCTTTAATCGTTGGGGTCAATCAGCGGAACAACAGGGAAGACAGCATACGGCGGCCCTTGAGCGTTGCGGGATCCTTGGCGCCCCAGGCTTCGAAGAATTCGAGCAGTTTTTTTCGCGCGCCATCCTCCTGCCAATCGCGATCGCGTTCCATGATGGCGATCAGGGCTTGAGCGGCCCCCAGGCGATCGCCCCTGGCATTGCGGATCATGGCGAGATCGAAGCGGGCCTGGTGATCGGCGGGGTTCGCCTCGATCCTGCGCTCGAGTTCGGCGGCATCGCCCAGCTTGGCCGCTTCCTCATCAAGGGCTATGGCCTTGATGAGGGCATCGGCTCCAGCATGGCTTTCCCCTTCGGGAAGCATGGAAAGCGTTTCGCGGGCGCCGTCGCTATCGCCGGTCTTGAACTGAACGGTGGCCACGCCGACCACGGCATCGACATTATCGGGGGCATGGCGCAGCACGGTGGCAAAGATCTGATAGGCGCGCTCGTAGTCCTCGGCTTCGAGTGCGGCCTGGGCGGCTTCCATCGCCGCTGCGACCTGGCTTTCGGCTTCCGAGGGGCCGCCGATGCCGGCGCGGCTGGCCATTTCGATGAGCTTGTTGGCAAAACGGGCCACTTCGCTTTCGGGCAGTGCGCCCATGAAGCCATCGACTGGACGGCCGCCGACAAAGCCGAAAACGGCGGGGATGGACTGCACGCCCATCTGGCCGGCGAGAGCCTGGTTCTCATCGACATTGATCTTGACCAGACCCACCTTGCCCTTGAGCGCGGTCACGACCTTTTCGAGGGCCGGGGTCAATTGCTTGCAGGGGCCGCACCAGGGAGCCCAGAAATCGACGAGGATCGGCCGGCTGAGCGAAGCTTCGAGCACGTCGGCCTGAAAGCGTGCTGTCGAAGACTCAACGATCAGCGAATCGTCGGTTTGCGTCTGGGCCTGGGAGGGATTGAGGCTTAAGTCCATGTTCTCGTGCCTTTGCTTGACGCTTTGGTTCGGAGCGTCGGACGTTGCTCGACCCTTACACCAAGCGGATCGCCGGTGCAAAAGCCCTGATCGGGCACAGTGATCGGCCCGGTTGAGACAACGTCTCGGGAACTGCAAAAATATGGGTTGCAATTGTCATTTCGGTTGGGCATATAGGCGCCCATCGCGGTGCCGCCAAGAGCGCACCGGGACTTGGAGTGCGGGCGTAGCTCAGGGGTAGAGCATAACCTTGCCAAGGTTAGGGTCGTGAGTTCGAATCTCATCGCCCGCTCCAATTTTCTCCCGCAAGGGAATGCGCAGGGGCCGGAAGGCTCCTTTGTCGTTTTTGCGGTCCGCTCATGGTGGTATGGCTCTGGCTCATGAAAGCGGAGCGAGATCATGGATGGAGCGTTGCGGACCGGGCCGGAGGGCTGGCACGGGGAGTGGGAGGAGCCCGACAGCGGCAGCGGGGTTTCGATCATTTTCAACCGCTCCGAGGCCATCGGATACGGGCCGCAGCTTCATACCCATCCTTATGCCGAAACTTTTATCGTGCGTTCCGGTACGGTGCGATTCACGCTCGGTGAAACGACCCATGTGGCCAAGGCCGGCAACATCGTGGTCGCGCCGGCAGGCGTGCCGCATCGGTTCGAAAATCTCGGGCCTGAGCCACTGGAGATGATCGACATCCATGCCAGCCCGAATTTTGTGACTGTCTGGCTCTAGAGCATTTCCGCTTTTCTCCGAATCGCTTCAATGCTCTAAGCGCTTGTTTTGTCGCGTGTCCGAACCGCAAAACCGTTTCCACTTTTGCTGGACACGCTCTAGAGGGGCGATGGGAAGATTTGCGCTCCAGGCTGGCTTGGGCTAGCAATCGCGGAGCGGCCGGTCGGCCGCGATCTCGATATTTCCGAGTCTGGATTCCATGGATTTTTCCACTCTGGCCCTGATCTTCGTCGCCGTCGGCGCGGGGGCGATCTCCAAGGGGGCGACCGGCATGGGCATGCCGCTCATCGCCATTCCCATCCTCGCCACCCTGTTCGGGCTGCAACATGCCATCGCCGTGCTGCTGGTGCCGGTGCTGGTCTCCAATGTCTACCAGATCTGGCGTTTCAAGCATGCGCGGCATGCCGACCGGCTGGGTTTTCTGGGGTTGATGCTCGTTTTCTGCGCGCTGGGGGTGGTCGGGGGGACATGGTTTCTGACCGCCGTGCCCGAACGCGGGCTGGCGCTGACGCTGGGGATATTGCTGTTGGCCTATCTCGGCCTGCGGCTTTCAAAGCCCCATTTCGCGATCAGCCAGGCGGCGGCGCGCCGCTGGGCGATTCCGGCCGGGCTCGGAGCGGGATTGCTGCATGGCTCCACGGGCATTTCGGCCCCGATCGGGGTGACCTTCATTCACGCCATGCGCCTGCCGCGCGAGCCGCTGGTTTTCGCGATTTCGGCCATGTTCCTGGTTCTGGCGCTGGTGCAGGCACCGGCGCTGTGGGTCGCGGGCGTGCTGCGGCCCGAATGGCTGCTGCAGGGTGTCTTTGCGCTGCTGCCGACTTTCCTTTTCATGCCCGTGGGGCAGTGGCTGGCCGCAAAACTTTCGGCGGAGGCGTTCGACAGGATGATCCTGATCTTTCTGGGCGTGATCGGGCTGAAAATGGTGCTCGGTCTCTAACGCCGTTCAGGATTTGATTTGCATCAAATCCTCGGCCCTGATCCTTGCATTGTCGCGTGTCCGAACCGCAAAACCGTTTCCATCCCCGGTCACGCCACGGACATGCTTTTGCTGGACACGCTCCAAACAAAAAGGGCGGCTCGAGCCGCCCTTTCGTTTTCTCGGGTGCTGCCGCCTTACGCGGCGACGAGATTGCGCAGCACGTAGTGCAGGATGCCGCCGTGGCGGTAATATTCGAGCTCGTCAAGGGTATCGATGCGCAGGAGCACCGGCACCATCTCCTTGCGGCCATCGGCGAAGGTGATGTCAAGTTCGAGGGTCTGGCGCGGCTCGATATCGGCAAGGCCACGGATCGAAACGGTTTCATCGCCGGTAATGCCCAGGCTCTGCCAGGAGGCGCCATCCTGGAACACCAGGGGCAGAACGCCCATGCCGACCAGATTGGAGCGGTGGATACGCTCGAAGCTCTGGGCGATCACGGCTTTCACACCAAGCAGGTTGGTGCCCTTGGCCGCCCAGTCGCGGGACGAGCCGGTGCCGTATTCCTTGCCGGCAAAGATCACCAGCGGGACCCCTTGCGCCTTGTATTCCATGGCCGCGTCATAGATCGGCACGGTTTCGCCCGCAGGCGACTTGGTGAAGCCGCCTTCGACACCGTCGAGCATCTGGTTCTTGATGCGGATATTGGCGAAGGTGCCGCGCATCATCACCTCATGATTGCCGCGGCGGGCACCATAGGAGTTGAAGTCGATGGGCTTGACCTGCCGTTCGACCAGATATTTGCCCGCCGGGGTGCCGGCCTTGAACGAGCCGGCCGGGGAGATGTGGTCGGTGGTGATCGAATCGAGGAACAGCGAGAGGACGCGGGCGCCTTCGATGTCGGTGATGGGCTTGGGGGTTAAGCTCATATCCTCGAAATAGGGCGGGTTCTGCACGTAAGTGGAGGACGAATTCCACTTATAGGTCTCCCCGCCATCGACCTTGATCTCCTGCCAGCGCTTGTCGCCCTTGAAGACATCGCCATAGCGGCGCTTGAACATGTCGACGGAAATGGCCGAGCGCAGCACTTCGGCGATTTCGGCCGAGGAGGGCCAGATATCCTTGAGATAGACCGGCTGGCCGTCGGACCCGGTACCGAGCGGTTCGGTGGTGATGTCGCGGGTCATCTTGCCGAGCAGGGAATAGGCGACGACCAGCGGAGGGGACGCCAGGTAGTTGGCGCGCACGTCGGGATTGACGCGGCCCTCGAAATTGCGGTTCCCCGAAAGCACCGAGACGGCGACCAGGTCGTTGTCGTTGATGCATTTGGAAATGTTGTCGTCGAGCGGCCCGGAATTGCCGATGCAGGTGGTGCAGCCATAGCCCACGGTGTTGAAGCCCATGGCGTCGAGGTCGGACTGCAGGCCGGATTTTTCCAGATATTCAGTCACCACCTGGGAGCCGGGGGCCAGCGAGGTCTTGACCCAGGGCTGGGGCTTTAGGCCCTTTTCGCGCGCCTTGCGGGCGACGAGCCCGGCAGCGATCAGCACCGAGGGGTTGGAGGTGTTGGTGCAGGAGGTGATGGCGGCGATCACCACATCGCCGTCGGCAATGCGAAAATCGGCGCCCTCGACGGCGTGGCCGTGCGTGTCGTTGTCCTCGGGGGTGTCGTGGACGCCGGTGGCGCCTTCATCGACATAGCGCGACTCGCCGCGCGATTCGGGCACGCTATTGGCTTTGCGGCCGCCGGCGATCTCATCGAGCGCCTTGACGAAGGCGGTCGAGGCATCGGAGAGCGCCACGCGGTCCTGCGGGCGCTTGGGGCCGGCAAGGGAGGGGACGACGGTGGAAAGATCGAGCTCGAGCGTGTCGGTGAAGACGGGGTCTTCGTCATTGTCGGCGCGGTACATGCCCTGGGCCTTGGCATAGGCTTCGACCAGCGCCACGCGATCGGGTTCGCGGCCCGAATCGTTGAGGTATTTGATGGTCTCGCGGTCGATGGGGAAGAAGCCGCAGGTGGCGCCGTATTCGGGGGCCATGTTGGCGATGGTCGCCTTGTCCTCGAGCGAGAGGTTGGAAAGGCCGGCGCCGTAGAACTCGACGAACTTGCCGACCACGCCCTTCTTGCGCAGCATTTCGGTGACGTGCAGCACAAGGTCGGTGGCGGTGGTGCCCTCGGGCAGCCTGCCGGTGAATTTAAAGCCGATAACTTCGGGGATCAGCATGGAGATGGGCTGGCCGAGCATTGCAGCTTCCGCTTCGATGCCGCCAACGCCCCAGCCGAGCACGGCAAGGCCGTTGACCATTGTGGTGTGGCTGTCGGTGCCCACCAGCGTATCGGGATAGGCGATTTCCTCGCCGTTCTCGGTTTTCGTCCAGACGGTCTGGGCGAGATATTCGAGGTTCACCTGGTGGCAGATGCCGGTGCCGGGAGGAACGACGCGGAAATTTTCGAAGGCCGACTGGCCCCAGCGCAGGAATTCGTAGCGCTCACCATTGCGCTCGTATTCGCGGGCGACGTTCTGCTCGAAGGCGGCGGGGGTGCCGAAATAATCAACCATCACCGAGTGGTCGATGACGAGGTCGACGGGGACGAGCGGATTGATCTTTTGCGGATCGGCGCCGAGCTTTGCGGTGGCGTCGCGCATGGCGGCGAGGTCGACGACGGCGGGAACGCCGGTGAAATCCTGCATCAGCACGCGGGCGGGACGGTAGGAAATCTCATGGCCGGCGCGGCCCCGGTCCTCGAGCCAGGCCTTGACCGCCTTGATGTCCTCGGCCTTGACCGTGCGGCCGTCTTCAAAGCGCAGGAGGTTTTCGAGGACCACCTTGAGCGAATGGGGGAGGCGGGATATGCCATCCAGGCCGTTCTTTTCGGCCTCGGCGAGCGAAAAGATCGTATAGGCCTTGTTTCCAACGGTGAGGTTCGTCTTGGCTTTAAAGCTATTGGATGTTTCGGTCACGCGAGCCGCCTTGTCTCAATAGGGTTGCGGGCGCCCCCGAATGAGACCGGGCCAAACGGCCAATCGCTTTGTTTTCATCGTCGGGCAAAAGCGGAAAAGAAACCGGTTTTCCGGGCCTGCTCAACGAACGCTGCAATGGCCACCGGCACGTCCGGAGGCATGAGGCAGGATAGAGTCGTCACGTCCCCCCGCCCAATTCGCCCTCTCTATAATGAATTCAATTTGCACTTGCCAGCCCGGACTTGGGTTCAATAGAGCTTTGGCATGACGAACCGAGGGCTTACTCGCATGCCGGACACGGGCCTGAGCGTCCACGCCCTCTCCATTGTGCGCGGCGGACGGCTGATCCTTTCTGACCTGAGCTTTGATATATCGTCCGGCGAGGCGTTGCTGCTGCGGGGCCCCAACGGGGCCGGGAAAAGCTCGGCATTGATGGCGCTCGCCGGTCTGCTCGCGCCCGAAACGGGCACCATTGCCTACCTTGGCCGTGATCCTGAGGCGTCGCCCCTGGCGCATCTCCATTATGTCGCGCATGCGCCGGCCATCAAATCGGGGCTGAGCGTTGCCGAGAATCTCAAGTTCTGGGCCGATACCCTTGGCGGAGGCGACGCCGATATCGGCGCGGCGCTGGAGGCAGCGGGGCTGGGTGGGCTCGGTTCGCTCGATGCGGGGCTGTTGTCGGCCGGCCAGACGCGGCGGCTGGCGCTAGCCCGGCTCGTCGCGGTTCCGCGCCCGCTCTGGCTCCTGGACGAACCCACCAGCGCACTCGATACGGCCGGAGCCGCTTGGGTCGGCGAACTTGTTTCCCGCCATATCGGCAATGGCGGGCTGGCGGTGATCGCCACCCATCTCGACATTGCACTGACCGGCAGGGTCGGAAGCCTGGTGCTGGGGAGCGGCGTACAATGAAAGCGTTCCTTGCCATCGTCTCGCGCGATCTGCGCCTGGCGCTGCGCCAGGGCGGCGACATCCTCACGCTCGTTCTCTTTTTTGTGATCGTGGGCGTTCTGATGCCGTTCGCCGTGGGGCCGGATCGTCCGCTCCTGGCCCAGCTCGCGCCGGCCATCATCTGGGTGGCTGCGCTTTTGGCACAGCTCTTGTCAAACGACAGGCTGTTCCGCACCGATTTCGAGGATGGAAGTCTTGCCGTCTTCCGCCATGCCGCTCTGCCGCTCGAAGCGGTGGTGGCGGCAAAGCTTGTGGCGCACTGGCTTTTGACCGGCCTGCCGCTGATCGTCGCCATGCCGATCCTGGCCCTGATGCTGGGGCTCGATGCGGAGCGGTTCTGGCTGGCGGCGGCCTCGCTGGGGTTGGGGACACCGGCGCTCGCCGCGTTCGGGGCGATCGGGGCGGCTGTGACAGTTGGCCTCAAGCGCGGGGGGCTTGTCGCCCCTGTTCTTGTCTTGCCGCTGAGCCTTCCTGTGCTTATTTTCGGGGCCGGCGCCTTCGATGTGGCGCGGCTGGGCGGATCGTCCCAGGCGCTGCTGCTGCTCGCGGCGCTGAGTCTTTTGAGTATCGCGCTTGCCCCGTTTGCTGCGGCGCTGGCGCTCAGGATTTCCGGGGAATAGATGGCCCAGACGCAGCCCAAACCCGCCGAACCGGGCTGGTTCACCCGTATCGCCCATCCGGGCATGTTCATGGGATGGACCCGCCATATCGTTTGGCCCCTTGCCACGATCACCGCGATCGCCTTTGTGATAGGGCTTTACTTTTCCTTTTTCGCTTCGCCCGCCGACTACCAGATGGGTGACACCGTGCGCATGATGTATGTGCATGTGCCCACGGCCTGGCTCAGCCAGTTCTGCTATGCGGTGATGTTCTGTTCGGCCATCGGCACGCTGGTCTGGCGCCATCCCATGGCCGATGTGAGCCAGAAGGCCGCCGCCCCGCTCGGCGCCGCCTTTACCGCCCTGGCGCTGTTCACCGGCTCGATGTGGGGCCGGCCCACCTGGGGCACGTTCTGGGAATGGGACGGGCGCATGACATCGACCCTGGTGCTGCTCTTTATCTATCTCGGTTTGATCGCGCTCTGGCGGGCATTCGACGATCAGCTCAAGGCGGCGCGCATCGTTGCGGTGCTGACGCTGGTGGGCGCCATCAATATCCCGATCATCAAATTCTCGGTCGATTGGTGGCAGACCCTGCACCAGCCGGCCTCGGTGTTCCGTGCGGACGGGCCGACCATGGATGGATCGATGCTGGCCCCCCTGCTGATCATGACCGTCGCCTTCTCGCTGTTGTTTCTGACGCTCCATCTGGTGCGCATGCGCACCGAGGTCACCAAACGCCGCATCCGGTCGCTCGAACTGGCGCAGGCTCGTGCCGCGGGAGGCGCCGCATGATCGCGCTTGGAGAGCATTGGGAATTCATCGCCGCCGCCTATCTGGGCACGATCGTCGTGGTCGGGGGCGTGATCGGCTGGACAGCGATTTCGGCCCGTTCCGCCAAGGCGCGGGTTGAAGCGCTCGAAGCGGCGCGGCAGGCGCGCAGGGCGAAATGAAACCTTCGGTGCGCATCGGCCTCGCGGTTCTGCCGCTGGTGGTGCTGGTCGGCCTTATCGCCGTCTTTGCCACCCAAATGGGCCGTTCGACGAGCTTTGTGCCTTCGGCCCTGATCGACAGGCCGGTGCCCAGCTTCGATCTGGCAGCCATCGAAGGCCATGACCAGCCGGGTTTTGCCACGGCGGACATGGCCGGCAATGGCGTCGTCGTCGTCAACGTCTTTGCGTCCTGGTGTGTCCCATGCCGGGCCGAGCATCCCCTGCTCATGGACCTTGCGGATCGCGATGTGGCGCTTTTCGGCATCAATTATGACGACCCGGCGGAAAACGCACGGGCGTTCCTGGCCGAACTCGGCAATCCTTACGATCGGATCGGTGCGGATCGCGACCGGCGGGTCGGCATCGAATGGGGCGTCTACGGGGTGCCTGAAACCTTTGTCGTCGACAATGAAGGCACGATCCGGTTCAAGCATACCGGACCGCTCGATGCCGATAGCTATGAGAATGTGCTGCTTCCCGCCATCGAAGCGGCTCGCGAGCCGGCCTAGCTACATCTCGGTCTGAGCGGCTTGGGCGGCCGTTTCCACCGGGCTGGGTGTGTCCTCGCGCGGAGCATATCTGGTGAGCAGCGGGAGCTGGCTCATGGCAAAGATCATGGTCAGCGGCATGATGCCCCAGACCTTGAAGGCCACCCAGAAATCGTCGGAAAAATTGCGCCAGACGATTTCGTTGAGCGCGGCGAGGACGAAGAAGAACACGCCCCAGCGCAAGGTCATCAGATACCAGCCGCGCTCCTGGAGCTTGTAAACCTCGCCAAAGACGTAGCGCAGCAGCGACTGGCCGAAGACCAGCCCACCCAGGAGCACCGAGCCGAACAACACGTTTGTGATGGTGGGCTTTAATTTGATGAACAGGGCGTCCTGGAAATAGAGCGTCATGCCGCCGAAGACGAGAACCACGACACCGGTGACCAGCGGCATGACGGGGATGCGCTTCAAGATCATCTTGGAGAGCACCAGCGAGATCGCCATGGCGACCATGAACACGGCGGTGGCAAAGATGATCGGCTGGGCGAACCAGGTCCCGAGCACCGGAAAGGCCTCCATGATCCGCTCGCCCTGCGCGTTGACGATGAAGAAGGCCACGAGCGGTCCCAATTCGAGTGCCAGCTTGGTGAGCGCGGGCTTGAGATCCTGAAGATCGGCTTGGGCGGTTTCCGGCTGGGTTTGGGCCATTTCTTGTTACTCCCTGCCCGCGATGGCGCGGGCGAAATCGGCGGCGCTGAAGGGTTCGAGATCGCCGATGGATTCGCCAACGCCGATGAAATGGATCGGCAGGCCGAATTTCCTGGCGATGGCAACAAGGATGCCGCCGCGCGCCGTTCCATCGAGCTTGGTCATCACGAGCCCCGTGACACCGGCTTTCTGCCCGAAGATTTCGACCTGATTAAGGGCATTCTGTCCTGTCGTCGCATCGAGGGTCAGAAGCGTTGCATGGGGGGCGGTGGCGTCACGCTTTTTGATGACCCTGATGATCTTTTCAAGCTCGTCCATCAATTCGGACCGGTTCTGCAAGCGTCCGGCGGTATCGATGATCACGATATCGGTGCCGGTTTCCTGCGCCTTGGCCACGGCATCGAAGGCCAGCCCCGAGGCATCGGCGCCGGTGGGGCGCGTCAAAACCTCGACGTCGTTGCGCTGCCCCCAGACCTGGAGCTGTTCGACGGCGGCGGCTCGGAAGGTGTCGCCGGCGGCGAGCAGGACGGATCTGCCCTCGGCCTTGTATTTGGCCGTGAGTTTGCCGATCGTCGTCGTCTTGCCAGAACCGTTGACCCCGACCATGAGGATCACGAAAGGCTTCTTGCCCGGATCGATGGCGAGAGGCTCGGCCACGGGCCCGAGGACGGATTCAACTTCCGCCGCCAGAACCTCGCGCACGTCGTCGGTGGAGATATCCTTGTCGAACTTTTCGGCCCGCAGCCTGTCGGTGATCGCCATGGCCGTGTCGATCCCCAAATCGGCGGCGATCAGCGTATCCTCGAGGTCCTGCAGCGTTGCCTCATCGAGCCGGCGCTTGGTGAAGATCGCACCGATCGAATTGGAGAGATTGTCCGACGAGCGCTTGAGCCCGTCGCTCAGCCGCTGGAACCAGTTCCTGGGCTTTTCCGCCTGTCCGGGCGCAGGCGGGGCGGGCTCAGGCTCGGAACCTTCCGCCGGGGCTTCGGGATCGCCCGTGATTTCATCCTCAATGGCGTCGGGATGCTCGAGGGGGTCGGTGACATCTTCAGGCGTCGGGGGTTCGCGCTCGGGCGCGCCGGGGTGGCCTTTTTCAACCCACTCCACCTGCATTTCGGGTGGAGCGGCATCGCGGCTGTCTTGATCGTCAGCAGGAGGGGTGGGCTCGGCCGGCGCTTGCGTGCGGCCGAGCATACGATCCCAGAGCGAGGGCTTTTTGTTTTCGGCCATGCCTATCCGTTGTCTTTGTTGCGCCGGTCGTTCTGTTCGGCGGCGCGCTCGAGTTTGTCCTTGCCCGTTTCGGGCTCATCGCCATCGCGTCTCTCCCGATGCGTGGCGCTGCGCTCGAGAGCCCGTTTGGTTTCGGACGTCTCGTCTTTGTCGCGCTCGGTCTTGAACATGTCCTTGGCGGTCTGGGGCGGGAGCTTGGTGCTCATGCTGCTTGCCTTTCGGGCTCTCCGACGAGCCCGGCCGCATCGGTGCCGCTGATCGAAGTGGAAATGATCTCGCCGGGCTTACCCGCGGAAAGCTGTACGGGCACGAACTGTTCCGTGCGGCCCATGCCTTCGCGCTCGATCAGCACGTTTTCGCGCCGTCCGATGCGCGAGGCGCAAAGCTTTGCGAACTGTTCTTCGCCCAGGGCGCGCAGCCGCGCGGCGCGCTCGCGCGCCACCCGCTTTGCGACCTGGGGCATGCGCGCCGCCGGGGTGCCCTCGCGCGGCGAATAGGGGAAGACATGCAGATAGGTGAGATCGGCTTCGAAAACGAAGCGATAAGTGTTTTCGAACATCTCGTCGGTTTCGGTCGGGAAACCGGCGATGATATCGGCGCCGAACACCATGTCGGGGCGCAAGCCGCGCAGCTTTTCGACGATGTCGAGCGCGTCGGCGCGCGAATGGCGGCGCTTCATGCGCTTTAAAATCAAGTCGTCGCCCGATTGCAGCGACAGATGCAAATGCGGCATCAGGCGGGGATCGCTCACGGCCTCATAGAGCGCCGGATCGGCTTCTATGGAATCGATCGAGGAGATGCGCAGGCGGGGCAGGGCGGGGACGTGCTTCAAAATCGCCTGGGTGAGCTTGCCGAGCGTCGGCGCGCCGGGCAGATCGCCGCCATAAGAGGTGATGTCCACGCCGGTCAGCACGATTTCGGCATAGCCGTTGTCGCAGAGCCGCTTGATCTGGTCGACGACCACGCCCATGGGCACCGAGCGCGACGGGCCGCGCCCATAGGGGATGATACAAAAGGTGCAGCGGTGATCGCAGCCGTTCTGGACCTGGACGAAAGCGCGGGCCCGGCCGTCCAGCCCATCGATCAGGTGGCCGGCGGTTTCGGTCACGCTCATGATGTCGTTGACCTGCACCTTGTCGTTGAGGGGCACCCCGAAGGCGATGGGCTGGTAGCTCTCGGCTTTGAGCTTGTCGTTGTTGCCGATCACCAGGTCCACTTCGGCCATGTCGCCGAAATCGCGCGCCTGGGTCTGCGCGGCGCAGCCGGTGACGATAATCCTGGCCTCCGGGTTGTCGCGGCGGGCCTTTCTGATGGTCTGCTTGGCCTGCCGCACCGCCTCGGCGGTCACCGCGCAGGTGTTGACGATGATGGCGTCGGTCAGCCCCGACTTTGCCGCCTCGGCCTTCATGACCTCCGATTCATAGGCGTTGAGCCGGCACCCGAAGATGATGGTTTCGATGCTCATGCGGCGTTCTCTCCAAGGAGAGCGGCTGGAACCACGCCCTCGCCGTCGAGGGTCCAGGGCCCGGTCATGAGGATATGATCGTCCGAAGCGCGCCATTCGATATCGAGCGGGCCGCCGGGAAGTTCGATCGTGACCTTGCGCCCGGTCAGCCCCTTGCGCGCGGCTGCGACGGCGGTGGCGCAGGCAGCGGTGCCGCAGGCCAGCGTCAGCCCGGCGCCGCGCTCCCAGACCTTGATCTTGATGCTCTCATCCGAAAGCACCTGGGCGATGGTGATGTTGGCGCGTTCGGGAAAGAGGGGATGGTTTTCCAGCATGGGGCCGAACTTGGCAAGGTCGTGGGCCTCAAGATCATCGACCCAGAAGATTGCGTGCGGGTTGCCGACATTGACCACCGAAGGGGTATGCAGCACCGGCGCATCGATCGGCCCGACCTGCAGCTCGATCCCCGTGGTGTCGGCGAAGGGCTCGGCGAGCGGGATCTGGTCCCAGGCGAAACGGGGGGCGCCCATATCGGCGGTAACGAGATCGCCATCGATGCGGGTCGCTATGATGCCGGCATTGGTGCGGATGGTGACTGCATCCTTGCCGGTTTCTCCGGCCACCAAGGCGGCGATACAGCGCGTGGCGTTGCCGCAGGCGGCGACCTCGCCGCCCTCGGCATTGTAGATGCGCATGAAGACGTCGACGCCTTGGGTGCCGTCATTTTCCATGATGATGAGCTGGTCGCAGCCAATGCCCTTTGCCCGGTCGGAAATGCCGATAACCTCTTGGCGCGACAGGGCAATTTTCTTGTCTCGCGCATCAAGGACGACGAAGTCGTTTCCAAGGCCATTCATCTTGAGATAGGGCAGCGGCGCGGTCATGGCAGGGTTTTGGGCTCGGGTTTACTGTGCGTATCGGCCTATATGGCGCAAAAGCATTGAGATTTCCACCTTTGCGCCTGCCGCCGCGGCAATTGACTCTTGCACCCCTCGCCCGTATAAGCCACCCGACCTTCTGTCAGAAACGATGGAATATAGAGTCACTAGGCTGCCCGAGAGGCATCCGGTCAACACCCGTCAGCGCGTTGCGCCCGCGGGTGCGCTTTGCATTTGACCGCATGTGACCCATATTCCGGTCACCGCTGACACGAGATAAATGAGCGAAACCTATGTTTGAAAGCCTGTCAGACCGCTTGGGCAAGATCTTTTCCGGGATCACCGGGAGAGGTGCGCTCAGCGAAGCCGATGTGCAAGCCGCGCTGCGTGAAGTTCGCCGCGCGCTGATCGAGGCCGACGTTTCGCTCGAAGTGGTGCGGGCCTTTACCGAGCAGGTGGGCCAGCGCGCCGTGGGCGCGGAAGTCACCCGTTCGGTCAAGCCCGGCCAGCAGGTGATCAAGATCGTCCATGACGAACTTGTCGCCGTCTTGGGCGAAGAGGCGGTGCCGATTTCGCTCAATGCGCCCGCTCCGGTGCCGATCCTGATGGTCGGCCTGCAGGGCTCGGGCAAGACCACGACCACCGGCAAGATCGCCAAGCGGCTGAAAGACAAGCAGAACAAGCGCGTCCTGCTCGCCTCCCTCGATACGCGCCGCCCGGCGGCTATGGAGCAATTGAAGACGCTGGGTGGCCAGATCGGGGTCGATGTTCTCGAAATTATCCCCGGCCAATCGGCGGTCGAGATCGCCAAACGCGCCATTTCGAGCGCGAAAACCGGCGGCTACGACGTGGTGATGCTCGATACCGCGGGCCGCACCCATATCGACGAAGAATTGATGGAAGAGACCGCCGAGATCAAGCGCGTCTCCAATCCGCATGAAATCCTGCTCGTCGCAGACAGCCTCACCGGTCAGGATGCCGTCAATCTGGCCCGCTCGTTCGACCAGCGCGTCGATGTCACCGGTATCGTCCTCACCCGCGTGGATGGTGACGGGCGCGGCGGCGCGGCGCTCTCGATGCGGGCTGCGACCGGCAAGCCGATCAAGCTGATCGGTGTCGGCGAAAAGATGGATGCGCTTGAAGATTTCCATCCCAAGCGCATCGCCGACCGGATCCTGGGCATGGGCGACATCGTCTCGCTGGTGGAAAAAGCCGCCGCGACGGTTTCGGCCGAAGATGCCCAGAAGATGGCCAAGAAGATGAAGAAGGGTCAGTTCGACCTGGACGATCTCAAAGGCCAGCTCGAGCAGATGAAGAAGATGGGCGGCATGGCCTCGCTCATGAAGATGATGCCGGGCATGGGCCAGATGGCCAAGAACCTGCCCGAGGGCAAGATGGGCGACAAGATGTTCGATCGTCAGATCGCCATCATCCAGTCGATGACCAAAAAGGAACGGGAAAAGCCCGATCTTTTGAACGCCTCGCGCCGCAAGCGCATCGCTGCCGGCGCCGGGGTGGAAGTGTCGGAAATCAACAAGCTCATCAAGATGCACCGCCAGATGGCGGACATGATGAAAAAGGTTTCCCGCGGCGGTGCCGGCGGGCTGGCCAACATGTTCGGCGGCATGGGCAAGAAAATGATGGGCGGCATGCCCGACATGGACCCGGCCCAGATCGAGCAGATGGCAAAGCAGATGGGAGGCGATCCCTCCAAGCTGCCCGATGATTTTTCCAAACTCGTCAAGCAGGGGGGCGGAGGCGGATTGCCCGGCCTTCCCGGCCTTGGCGGTTCGAGTTTCCCGGGGCTCCCGGGACTGCCCGGAAAAAAGAAGTAACCCTTAGATCAACTCTTAAAAACTGAAAGACCAATCATGGCTATCAAGATCCGCCTGGCTCGCGCCGGCTCCAAGAAGCGCCCCTACTACCACGTCGTCGTTGCCGATGCCCGTTCGCCGCGCGATGGCCGCGTGATCGAGCGTATCGGTTCGTACAATCCGATGCTCGAAAAGGGCGACGAAAAGCGCGTGGTGATCGATACCGATCGCGCCACCCACTGGCTCAAGAACGGCGCGCAGCCGACCGACCGCGTGGAACGCTTCCTCGATGCCGCCGGCCTTCTGAAGCGCGAAGCGCGCAACAACCCCAACAAGGGCAAGCCCGGCGCCAAGGCGCTTGAGCGCGCCGAAGAAAAGCGCGCCGCCGAAGAAGCCGCCAAGGAAGCCGCAGCTGCTCCGGCCGAAGAAGCCCCGGCTGAAGAAGCTCCCGCCGAGTAAGACAAGGTGGCCGGGCCAAACCAGCCTGACACCCGCATTCTCATGGGCCGCATCGGTGCGGCCCATGGGATCAAGGGGGAGGTGCGCATAACAGCGTTCACCGAAGACCCCTTGGCTATTGCCGACTATGATCCGCTTCAAACCGACCGCAAGGGCCTTTCGGTTTCCATCGCCAAGGCGCGGGTCGCCAAGAACGTGGTGATCGCCACGCTCAAGGGGGTAACCGACCGCAACGAGGCCGAAAAGCTCAATGGCGTCTCGCTCTATGTGAATCGCGAGCAGCTCGAGGCGCCCGACGAAGACGAATTCTACCATGCCGACCTGATCGGGCTCGAGGTGCGCCACGGCGACGGGACCGTGCTGGGCACCATTTCGACGATCGAGAATTTCGGCTCCGACGACCTTTTGGACGTGCGGCTGGCGGGCACGCGGAAATCGGTTTACCTTCCCTTTACCAAGGCCGTGGTGCCCGAACTCCATATTTCCGAGGGCTATGTCGTCGCCGTTCCGCCCGAGGGCTGGCTCGAAGATGCCCCGCGCGATCCGGAGGATCGTGATCCGGACGAAGCGCAATGAGTTTCCGCGCTTCGGTCATAACGCTGTTCCCCGATCTGTTTCCCGGACCGCTCGGCGCTTCGGTGATCGGACGGGGAATCGAGAATGGCGCCTGGTCGCTCGATACTCATTTCCTGCGCAATTACGCCGCCGACAAGCATCGCACCGTCGATGACACACCGTCCGGCGGCGGAGCGGGCATGGTCCTGCGCGCCGACATCCTCGGCGCTGCGCTTGATGATGTAGCGCCGTCCGAAGACCCGAGGCCTAAAATCCTCATGAGCCCCAGAGGGAAGCCGCTGACCCAGAAGCGGGTGCGCGAGCTTGCGGCCGGGCCGGGAGCGGTGATCGTCTGCGGGCGGTTCGAGGGCGTGGACCAGCGGGTGATCGAAGCGCGCGAGCTCGAAGAAATCTCCATCGGCGATTATGTCCTGGCAGGCGGCGAAGTGGCCGCAATGGTGCTGCTCGAAGCGGTTGTACGGCTGTTGCCGGGGGTGCTCGGAGCCGCCGAGAGTCATGCGGACGAGAGTTTTGAGAACGGGCTGCTCGAATATCCGCAATATACAAGGCCGCAGGTTTTCGAAGGCCGCGAAATTCCTGCGGTCCTCACCTCGGGCGATCACGGCCGGATCGAGAAATGGCGGCGCGAGCAGTCCGAAGCGCTGACGCGCGAGCGCCGGCCCGATCTTTGGGCCCGCATGGTCGAGAAGCCCTAGACTCTTGGTCGTTTCGCGTGTATAGCCGCGCTCGACTTTGTCGGGATATATCCCGATCCGTCCAAACAAGACCGGGCTCCACAAGGGGCTCCAGTGAAAAGATAGAACGGAAATCGATATGAACATCATTCAGCAGCTCGAAAAAGAGCAGCTCGATGCGCTCGTTGCAAAACGTGCCATCCCCGAATTTTCCCATGGCGACACCGTCAAGGTGTGGGTCAAGATCCGCGAAGGCGAAAAGGAACGTCTCCAGGCCTATGAAGGCGTGGTGATCGCCCGTTCCGGCGGTGGGCTGATGGAAAGCTTCACCGTGCGCAAGATCTCCTATGGCGAAGGCGTGGAGCGCGTGTTCCCCATCCACTCGCCGATGATCGACCGCATCGAGGTTTTGAAGCGCGGTAAGGTCCGTCGCGCCAAGCTCTACTATCTGCGCGATCGTCGCGGCAAGGCGGCCCGTATTTTCGAATCCACCAACGCCCGCACCAAGCGCATCGAGGCCGATGAGCGCCAGGCCGCTGCCGACGCCCGCGCCGCCCGCGAAGCCGAAAAGATCGCCGCTGCCGAGGCCCTAGCCGCCGAAATGGCCGCTCAGGAAGCCGCCGAAAAGAAGGCTGCCGAAGAGGCCGCCGCTGCGGAAGCCGCAGCCGCTGCCGATGCAGCGCCTGCCGAAGAGAACAAGAGCGAATAAGTTTCGCCGATTTCGAAATGGAAAAGCCCGGTCATCGACCGGGCTTTTTTCTTGTCGCCCGGAATAAACCGGAAGGCGGCGGTGTCTTTAGGGCGTGAGGGCGTGCGCGCGGCGCATGCCTAGTGCTCAAAAGGGAGACCATCATGTCGCTTCGTCTTTTCACCCGGCTCGCCACCGGCACGGCCGCGCTTGCCCTGTCTGCGGGTGCCGCTTTTGCCGCACCGGACGTCCAAACCCTTGAAACCGATATCGGCGAGGTCATCGCCGATTCCGAGGGCATGGTCCTCTACACCTTCCGCAATGACGAGGAGGGGGTTTCGAACTGCTATGATCAATGCGCCGAAAACTGGCCGCCGTTTTTCGCCGAGGAGGGCGATGAAGCCGAAGAACCCTATTCCATCGTCGAGCGCACCGATGGCACCCTGATGTGGGCCAAGGACGGCATGCCGCTCTATTACTGGATCAACGACACTGAACCGGGCATGACGTCCGGCGATGGGGTCGGGGGCAATTGGGACGTGGCGCGTCCTTGATGGTAGTGTGTCCGGCGCGGCCATTTGGCAGGTCGCGCCGGGACGGTACCGGATGCGAGAGGCGCTTTTAACCCATCTGCCGGCGCTCAGGCGCTATGCACACGGGCTGACGGGAAACCGGGAGGAGGCCGAAGACCTTTTCCAGGCCACGGTGCTGCGTGCCATAGAGAACGAAAAGCAGTGGCGCGGCGAGAACGGACGCGCCTGGCTCTATACGATCATGACCAATCTCAACCGCAACAGATTGCGGGGCCGGGCGCGCCAGCCGGCGCTCCATGCGATCGCCGATGAGAGCGAACTCGCCGACGAGACGAGCGCCCCCGATCCGCTGTTGCAGAACACGCTGATGCGCGCTCTCGATACGCTCCAGCCCGAAGCCCGTGCGGTGCTGCTGCTCGTCGCCATCGAAGGGCGCGCCTATGCCGAGGTGGCGGCGATCCTCGATATTCCGATCGGCACCGTCATGTCCCGGCTTTCGCGCGCCAGGCGGCAATTGAGCGAATTGCTGGCCCATCATTCCATCCACTCACTCGCCAATCGATGATTTTGCAGCGCCGATGACCAGACCCGAGACCGACCCTCCCACCGAAGACGATCTCAACGCCTATGCCGATGGCCGGCTGGACGCGGATCGGGAGGCGTTGGTGCGGGCCTATCTCCTCGACCATCCCGAGCTGGCGCAGGAGATCGAGAGCTGGCGCGCCAACGAAGCGGCGCTTTTCGATACTCTCGCCGATTATGGCTTCGCGACAGCGGCCGATATTCCCGAGCGTTCCTCCTCACGCCGATGGCTTGCCAATTGGCCGGCGATCGCCGCCGCATTGCTTATTGCCTTTGGGCTCGGGAGCGGCGCGGGCTATGCCGCGCGCGGCGTGTTGATGCAGCCCGGTTCTGAAGCGCAATGGCTTGACGTGGCGGCGCGGGATGTCTTTCTCACCTATGTGCGCGAGGTCCGCCATCCGGTCGAAGTCGGCGCGGCCGAGCGCGATCATCTGGTCACCTGGCTGGGCAACCGCATCGAGAAACCCTTTACCGCCCCCAGCCTTGCCGATCTGGGCTTCGAATTGGTGGGCGGGCGGCTGCTGCCGCTGGGCGGACGTCCCGGCGCCATGCTGATGTATGAGAACCCGCAAGGGGATCGGGCCACCATTCTTCTGGCGCGCAATGCGGGCGCGCGGGACACGGCCTTCCAGTTTTCAGCCGAGGATGGGGTCAACACCTTCCGCTGGGTGGACGGGCCGATCGCCTATGCCATTTCGGGTTTTCTCGACCGCGGCGATCTCGAAGACATCTCGCGCGCGGTTTACGCTCATTTCGAAACCATCTAAGCGAACCGAAACCAGTCGCGGACTGTCGCGTTGGCTGGGCATGAAGGATGGCGATGTGATCTCCCGGTTCAAAGGCGCAACGGTTCACGCCCGCCTAGGCGATGCGTTTTACGATATCGTTTCCCCGGCCGACTTCCCCAAGACAATTCTGCGCCACCGCAACCGGCGATGGGCCGAACGCATGGGACTTGGTGGGCTGACGCAGGAGCAATGGATTTCCCATTTCGCCCGGTTCCAGCCGCTCCGGGGCAGCTTCGAGGCGCCGCTGGCGCTGCGCTATCACGGGCATCAGTTTCAGGGCTACAATCCCGATCTGGGCGATGGGCGCGGCTTTCTCTTTGCCCAGGCCTACGATCCCAATGATGGCAAGCTGCTCGATTTCGGCACCAAGGGTTCGGGCACGACGCCGTGGTCGCGGGGAGGGGACGGGCGGCTGACGCTCAAGGGCGGCGTTCGGGAAGTGCTGGCGACCACAATGCTCGAGGCGCTGGGTGTCGAGACGTCCAAGAGCTTTTCCCTGATCGAGACCGGCGAGGCGCTCTATCGCGGCGATGAGCCATCGCCAACGCGCTCCTCGGTTCTGGTGCGGCTCTCCCATTCCCATATCCGCATCGGAACCTTCCAGCGTCTCGACTATCTGGGAGATCACGCGGGGATGGCGCGGCTCGTCGACCATGCGATCGCTCACTATTATCCCAACCTCGGTGATCTGCCGGTCGATGATCGCGTGCCCGGCCTGCTCGGCGCCGTGGCCGAAAGCGTGGCGCGGGTAGGAGCGCAATGGATCGGGGCGGGGTTCGTCCACGGGGTGATCAATACCGACAACACCAACATCACCGGCGAAAGCTTCGATTACGGTCCGTGGCGGTTTCTTCCGCGCTATGATCCATTGTTCACGGCAGCCTATTTCGACGAAACCGGGCTTTATGCCTTCGGGCGCCAGCCCGATGCGCTTGCGTGGAACATGACGCGGCTGGCCGAATGCCTGGTGCCGCTTTCGAGCGTCGAAAAGCTCGAACCCCAACTCAACCGCTTCTGGCCGGCCTTTCAACGATCCCTGGCGCAGGTCGTGGTCAAAAGGCTTGGCGTGGTTTCACGCGGTGCAACGGCTGATAGCCAGCTTCTTTCCGCCTTTTTCTCCTTCATGGAGGCCGAGCGGCCGGCCTATGAGCAGGTGTTTTTCGATTGGCGCGGCGGGATGGCCTCGGAAAAGCGCGCCGGAGACAGCCCGGAGGCGTCGAGTTATGGCAGCGAGAGTTTTGCGGCGCTCAGAGCATTGCTCGATGACTATGAAACCGCACCCGACGCCAATCTCGATCACCCCTATTTCAGCCGATCGCGGCCAAGGACCATGCTGATCGAAGAGGTCGAGGCGATCTGGGTACCGATCGCCCAGAATGATGATTGGTCGCTATTGGAGGCAGCTCTGGCCGAAATCGAGGACATGGGCCGCGCCTACGGGATCGAAAGTTTCACCATCAATTGACTGGCGGGCCGCTGCGCGAACGCGTACAAAACTGGCCCATGATCGTCCGACCTTTCCGCCTTCTCGCCGCCATGCCGCTCCTTGTCGCCGCTCCAGCCGGTGCCGTGGAGATTCGCGACAATGCGGAAACCGTGGTCGAGCTGTTCACCAGCCAGGGCTGCTCGCGTTGTCCTGACGCCGATGAGCTGCTTTCTGACCTCGGCATGCGCGACGACGTGGTCGCCCTGGGCTATCATATCGATTATTGGGATTATATCGGCTGGCAGGACACCTTCGCGCTGCCCGCCAACACCGAATTGCAGAAGGCCTATGCTGAAAGCTGGGGCAAGATGCGCATCTATACCCCGCAAATGGTGATCAACGGACAGACGGCGGTGGTGGGTTCGGACGCCGCCGAAGCCGAGCGGGCCATCGAAGAAGCCGTCTCGCCGCTTTCGGTGTCGTTGCGCGCCAATGGGGAACAATCCATCACCTTTGAAGCGCCCGCCGATGCATCATTGCCTCCTGCCGTGGTCTGGGTCGTCACTTATCGCGACAGCGCGGAAGTGGCGATCGAGCGGGGCGAGAATTCGGGCCGGGCGCTGGCCTATACCCATATCGTGACGGGACGGCAGGCGATCGGCATGTGGGATCCCGAAGAGGGCGCCGAGATCGTCATTCCGCTCGAAGAAATCCTGGGCACCCATTCGGATGGCGCCGCGGTGATCGTACAGGAGAAGAACGGTCAATTGCCCGGCCGCATACTGGGCGCCTCGGCGTTTTACCGTTAGGGGAAAAACAAAACTCCCTGCATCGCATGATGACAGGGAGCTAAGCGATTTTGGAGGAGTCTCCTATCCCCGGAAGGCAAGACCGGGAAGGGCGCCGGCCTGCCGGATCCATGGTTTGGGGGCTCGGTGGATCCGGAGGCCGGCTAACTGGAGGCAATGAGCGTAAGCTAATTTCGCAATGGGGCATGAGAAGGGAGGGATTGTGGCTTAAATCGGTTCAATTGTGGGTGAGTTTGCGCCACCCCCGGACGCGCTCAAACCTCTTGCGTCCGGGAACGAACGGGAGGATCATCGGATTGGACAGTGAAGCTGAAACGGAGGCGGGCCGGTTTGAACGAGCGCTATGACAGCCAGAAGGGCAGCATCTTGACGCTTTCCTCCCCCTCGTCCCAGGCCCGGCCACATACCGTCGTCAGCTTCGACCGCAAGGAACTCGCCCTTATCCTCAATGTCTACGGCCGCAAGGTCGCTGCTGGAGAATGGCGCGACTATGCCCTTGATTTCGGGCGCGAGCGGGCCATGTTCTCCATCTATCAGCGCACGTCGGAACGGCCGCTTTTCGTTGTGGAGAAAAATCCCAAGCTGGCGCGCCGGCAGGGGCAATATATGGTCATCGGCAGCGATGGCCGCGTGCTCAAGCGCGGGCATGATCTGGCCGCCGTGCTGCGTGTTCTCGATCCCCAGCTCTACGTCGTGCGGTAGACCAGGCTTAAAATTTCAAGGGGCTTAACCCCCATCATAGAAAAAGGCCGCGGAGGTGATCCGCGGCCTTTTCCGAAAGTCGGTTGTTTCTGACTCTACTCGCGATTGCCGAACAGGCGCAGCAGCATCAGGAACAGGTTGATGAAGTCCAGATACAGGGTCAGCGCGCCCATGATGGCCATCTTGCCCAGGCCTTCATGACCGATGTTTTCGGCATAGCCTTCCTTGATCTTCTGGGTGTCATAGGCGGTCAGACCCACAAAGATCAGCACGCCGATCGCCGAGATGGCGAAATCGAGAGCCGAAGACTGAAGGAAGATATTGACCACCATGGCGATGATCAGGCCGATCAGGCCCATCATCAGGAACGAGCCCATGCCGGTAAGATCGCGCTTGGTGGTGTAGCCGTAAAGGCTCATCGCGCCGAAGGTGGCGGCGGTGATGAAGAACACCTTGGCGATCGAGGCGTCGGTATAGACCAAAAAGATCGACGACAGCGACAGGCCCATCATCGCGGCAAAGCCCCAGAACACGGCCTGGGCGGCACCGAAGGAGAGCTTGTTGATGCCGAAGGAGAGCACCAGGACGAAGGCGAGCGGGGAGAGCGCCACGACCCACATCAGGGGGCTCGTGTAGAGCAGAACGCCCCACTGGGTCAGAAGCGTGCCGTCGGCCAACTGAGCGGCAGCGGCCGAAGGATCGGCGGTCACGGCCATCTGGTTGGCGAAAAAGGCGATGAGGCCCGTGACGACCAGGCCGATGCCCATGTAATTGTAAACACGCAGCATATGGCTGCGCAGACCCTCGTCGATGGCGGCGGCCGTGCCTACACGCCCTGCGACGGTCTGACGGTCGTATTGTGCCATTTCGTGTTCCATCCTCTTGCAAAGTGGCTTTCCGGCAGCCGAGCCAGCCTCATGCCGACCCGGGGGTTGCCAGTTGAGGGATAATATGGAGACGAGCCTCTGAAATTACAAGCAAAACCGGCCACCAGAGGATTCGCCGCCCATGGCGCTGACGGGTTTTTGATTCCGCTGGCGAACCGATGTGCTAGGCTCTGATTCGGTCGGCCCGGAAAGGGCCGGGCGGCCGGGACATGGAAGGTTACGCTCATGCCCAGACTGTTTACCGGTTTGCAGCTTCCCTACGATCTGGGGTTCGCGCTGTCCCTCAAGCGTGGCGGGCTTTCCGGGGCCCGCTGGATCGATCCCGAAAACTACCATATCACCCTGCGCTATATCGGCGACATCGATCACCGCACGGCGGGCGAGGTCTATGACGCCCTCGAAATGCATGCGGATGTGGAGCCCTTTACCCTCACTCTCTCCCATCTTGGGGTTTTCGGCGGCAATAAGCCGCGGGCGCTTTATGCGGGGGTCGAGCCGTCCGAACCGCTCGCCCGGCTGCAGGCCAGCCAGGAGCGGCTGCTGCAGCGCATCGGGCTGCCGCCCGAGGGCCGAAAATTCATTCCGCACGTCACCCTGGCGCGGCTGCGCGACGCCAGTCCCGCCGATCTGGCGCGCCATATCGCCCAGGCCGGAAAGTTCAGTCCCATGAGCTTTACGGTCGAAAAATTCGTGGTGTTTTCCAGCCGCGATTCGGTGGGCGGAGGGCCCTATGTCATCGAACAGGACTATCCTTTGGCCGCATAACCCGTTCAGCCCGTGTTCAGCGTGAAACGCGCACAAATCTTCGTGTAGGCGTGGCGTGGGAGGTGGCCAAATTCCGGCCAAATTCCTCCCTAGTTTGCCGCCTCGTGGGAAAAGCCGTGGCGTTTGCTCTCTGGTAACCATAAGGGTGCAGAGTTGGCGGCAGTCATGTGCATGTTTTAAAGAATAAGGGGAAGGGTTTGGCGATGACGTTTTCGTTTCGCAGCCATATCCGCCGCATGCTTGCCGCCCTGGCCGGCGGTGCGGTTGTGCTTTGTGCCAGCCCGGCGGCGTTCGCCGCCGACAATCTGGGGACTTTCGATTTCTGGACGGCGTGGACCGACACCGACGGAAGCGGCAAGATCTGCTACGTCTCCTCGACGCCGCAGACCAGCGAGCCCACCAATGTCAATCGCGGCGCCATCCATTTCATCGTGACGATCCGGCCCACCAACCGCAACGAGGTGGCAACGATCGTCGGCTATCCGATCCACGAGACCAACGCCAATGCGTCCGCTTCGGTCGATGGCCGCTCCTACCCCATGGTAACCCAGGGTGAATCGGCTTGGCTCGCCTCGATCGAGGATGAGCCCGGCTTTGTGGGCGCCATGCGCGCCGGGGCCACCATGGTGGTGCGCGCCACCTCCCAGCGGGGCACCAATACGGTGGATACCTATTCGCTGCGCGGGATCACCGCCGCGCTCAATGCCGCCAACGAGGAATGTCCGCAGTAAGGCGTGCTTGCGCACGTTGGGCCATTGGCAAAGGGTCGGGGCCGTCCCGGCCTTTTGCACTTTCGTAAAACATAGGACACCAGCCATGGCACGCCACATTCCATCGCTACCGGTCATCGCGGTCACGCTCCTGGGCCTTTGGTCCATGCCGGCTGCTGCCCAATCGGTCCGCGTTCTTGGCGAGCACAATGCCTGGTCGGCCTATGCGACCACGGAGAGCGAGGGGCAGATCTGCTTCGTGCTCTCTCGTCCCAGCTCGACCGAGCCGAGCGCTGGCGCGTCCGGGGATGCCTATTTCTACATCACCCACCGTCCGACCGAGAGCATCCGCTCCGAAATCAATCTCGTTGCCGGCTATCAGTTTGCGCCCGACAGCACCGCGACGCTGTCGGTGGGCGGGCAGAGCTTTGATCTGTTCACCCAGGACGATGCGGCCTGGCTCGCCGACCCGAGCCAGAGCGGGGCGGCGGTGCAGGCGATCCGGGCCGGCTCGACCATGGTGATCGAGGGCACCAATGCCGCGGGGCAAACGGTGCGCCAGACATTCTCGCTCTCGGGGGCGACCGCGGCGACCGGAGATATCGACGGCGCCTGCTGATCCGGGATGGAGCCGGCTTTGCGCAATTGGCGCGATTGTGCTAGAGGGCGGACAAGACGACGTTTGCCGCATCGGCCTTGAAACGGGCCTGCCCGCGTCCATATACCCCAAAAACCTCACAATCCCTTGGAAGCTTCGCCCATGAGTCTGGCGCTCAATATCGATCATGCCACCGCGCCGCGTCCCGCCCTTGCGGGTCCGCGCGATCTCTTGGGCATGTCGAAAAAGGAGATCGTGGCCAATCTGGGTGAGGTCGGATTGTCCGAGCGCGATGCGCGCATGCGGGCCAGCCAGCTCTGGAACTGGATCTACGTCAACGGCGTCACCGACTTCTCGGCGATGACCAACATCGCCAAGGGGCTGCGCGCCGATCTCGAGCAGGCGTTTTCCATCGGGCGGCCCGAGATCGTTTCCGAGCAGGTTTCGATCGACGGCACGCGCAAATGGCTGTTCCGCTTCCGCGACCCCCAGCATCCCAACATGCCGCCGGTCGAGGTCGAAACCGTCTATATTCCCGAAAGCGATCGCGGGACGCTGTGCGTTTCTTCCCAGGTGGGCTGCACGCTCACCTGTTCGTTCTGCCATACGGGCACGCAAAAGCTGGTGCGGAACCTTACGGCCGGGGAAATCCTGGGCCAGGTGATGATGGCGCGCGAGCGACTGGGGGATTTCCCCGGTGGCGTGCGGCCTTCGGATGGATTGGTGCCGGCCGGGGAAAACCGGGCGATCACCAATATCGTCATGATGGGCATGGGCGAGCCGCTCTACAATTACGACAACGTCAAGAAGGCTTTGCTGATCGCGTCGGACGGGGAAGGGCTTTCGCTTTCCAAGCGGCGGATTACGCTTTCGACCTCGGGTGTGGTGCCCCAGATCGAGCCGACGGGCTCGGAAATCGGGGTGATGCTGGCGATTTCGCTGCACGCGGTGCGCGACGATCTGCGCGACGTGCTGGTGCCGATCAACAAGAAGTGGCCGCTCGAGGAACTGCTGGAAGCCTGCCGGACCTATCCGGGGGTATCTAACGCAAAACGGATTACGTTTGAATATGTCATGCTCAAGGGTATCAACGATTCGGACGCCGATGCGCGCGAATTGGTGCGGCTTTTGGCGAAAATTCCGGCCAAGATCAACCTGATCCCGTTCAATCCCTGGCCCGGCTCGAACTATGTGTGCTCGGACTGGGATCGCATCGAGGCGTTCGCCGATATCGTCAACCGCGCCGGCTATGCCTCGCCGGTGCGCACCCCGCGCGGGCGGGATATCTTTGCGGCCTGCGGGCAGCTCAAGTCCGAGACCGAGCGGCTCAAGAAGAAGGACCGCGAGGCCTTCATGCTGTGACGCAGCCGGCGGGCATTCTGGTCCGGGTTATCGGTGAGGCAGATCTCGACCTGTTGCTGTCGGCCGATACCAGCGTGTTCGACGAGCCGGTAAAGCCGGATTTGGCAAAGGCCTATCTTGCCCATCCCGATTATCTCATCGCGCTTGCCACGGACGGGGACAAGGTGGTGGGAATGGCGACGGGGCTGTTTTATTTCCACCCCGACAAGCATCCTGAATTCTACGTCAATGAGGTTGGGGTCGCCGAAAGTCACCAGCGGCGGGGGATCGGCAAGAAGCTGATGGCGGTGCTGCTCGATGCGGCCGCGGCGCGCGGGGTCACCTATGGGTGGGTGGCCACGGAAACCGACAATCTTCCCGCCAGGTCGCTCTATGAAGCGATCGGCGGGAAGAGCGTCGATATGGTCTATTTCGAGCTGAACTTGTCAAAACATCCCGATCAGACCGACACTTAGAGCATTTTCGCTTTTCTTCGAATCGCTTCAATTGCTCTAAGTCCTTGTTTGGTCGCGTGTCCGAACCGCAAAACCGTTTCCACTTTTGCTGGACACGCTCTAGCGGTTGTAGGTGATGCTGTCGCGGGTGCGGTGGCTGGCGATGATCCAGATGGCGTGGATGAGGCCCGGCACATAGCCGAGGATCGTCAGGAGGATGTTGAGCCAGAAATGGAGCCCGAAGCCGACGCGCAGGAAAACGCCGAGCGGGGGAATGAGGATCGAAAACAGGATCCGAATGAAATCTCCGAAGGTCATCGTCTGTGGTCCCATGTTAAGCGTTGTCTGCAATATGGGGATAAGTTCGCTGCCAGCAAGGACGTTCCCTATGCTTCCCCCCGAATCCACTCGATCCTGAACCGGCCTCGGCCCTCATCGGCCAGGAGGTCGGCGAGGGCGGGCAGGACGATTTTCATTTCGTCTTCAAGAACATAGGGCGGGTTGATCACCACCATGCCCGATCCATGCAAACGCGGTGGAGCCGAGGGCGCGCGAATGGTGAGCTCAAGGCGCAGGATCCTCGGTATCCCGGTGGCCTTGAGCGCTGCGGCATAGGCGGTGACGTCGGCGGGGTCCTTGATGGGATACCAATAGGCATAGGTGCCGCCGGGCCAGCGTTTGTGGGCCTTGATCAGACTGTCGGCCATTCTGCCGAACTCGCCTTTTTGCTCGAAGGGCGGGTCGACGAGCACTAGGCCGCGCTTTTCCTTTGGTGGGAGGTGGGTGCCCATGGCGGCCCAGCCATCGAGATGGGTGACGCGGGTCTGGATATCGCCGGCGAAATTTTCCTTAAGAAAATCAGCATCTTGCGGGTGAAGCTCGAGCGCCATGAGCCGGTCCTGAGGGCGCAGCATGTGGCGGGCGATGAAGGGCGAGCCGGGATAATAGCGCAGGCCGCCATCGGGATTTTGTGCTTTGACGGCAAGGAGATAGGGCTCGACCAACGCCGCGGCGGCATCGGGAAGTCCGCGCGCGATCAGCCTGCCGATTCCCTCGCGCCACTCTCCGGTGCGCTCGGCCGCATCGCCCCAGAGATCGTAGAGCCCGACACCGGCATGGGTGTCGATGACGCGAAACGCAGTCTCCTTGCGCATTATATAGGAGAGAATGCGCACGAGGATGACATGTTTGACCACGTCGGCGAAATTGCCGGCATGGAAGGCGTGGCGGTAGTTCATTATTTGCGCGCTTCAGCGGTGAGGATGGTGACGGCAAAGGCGGCAAAGACTGCGGCGAAGGACCAGTTGAGCGCCTTCTGGATGCGGGGCGAGCGCATCAGCGTGCCGGTAAGCCATTGAGCGCCAAAGACGATTCCGATGACGATGGGCAGCGAGAGGATGACGAATTCGACGCCGAGGAAGATCAGTTTTTCGGCGGCGTGGGGGTCGGAGGCCGAGACGAATTGGGGGAGGAAGGTCACGAAAAAAAGCGCCACCTTGGGGTTGGTGAGATTGATGCCCAGGCCGGTGAGATAGGAGTTCTTGAGCGATGGCATGCGGCCGTTGGCCTTGGCGACCGTGAGGCCGGTGCCCGAGCGGACGGCAGAAAAAGCAAGCCATAACAAATAGATAGCGCCAACGATCTTGAGCGCCCAGAAGGCTGCGGGGGCGGTGACGATGAGGATCGAGATGCCGAAGGCGGCGAGCATGGTGTGGACGGCGATGCCGGTCAATGCGCCCAAAACCGTTGCAAATCCGTGCTTTAGCCCGAAATTGACGGTGCGCGAAATGAACAGCGCCATGTCCGGGCCGGGGGTGATGGCGAGGACGATGGCGGCGAGGGCGAAGCTCAGGATGACCGCGAGGTCGGGGGCATGTACCAGCATGTTGGGTTCCAGATCGGGGAATGTGCGCGTGATCGAGGGGTCTAGACGGCGCCTGGAAACATGCTCGTGCGCAAGGCGCTGCGCAACCTCAATTTTGCGGCGTTTCTGGACAGGTTCGACGCGATCTGATTAGTGTCCCGCAAACTTATCCCCGCGCCTCCAAACAGGTTCATAAATAGCGCCATGAGCAAAGAGATCAAAAAAGTCGTCCTTGGTTATTCGGGTGGTCTGGACACCTCGGTGATCCTCAAATGGCTGCGCAACACCTATGATTGCGAGGTGGTGACCTTCACCGCCGATCTGGGGCAGGGGGACGAGTTGGAGGAGGCGCGCCGCAAGGCCGAGCTGGTCGGGATCAAGGAAATCTATATCGAGGATCTGCGCGAGGAATTCGTCCGCGATTACGTCTTTCCCATGTTCCGCGCCAATGCGGTCTATGAAGGCGTTTACCTGCTGGGCACCTCGATCGCCCGGCCGCTGATCGCCAAAAGGCTCGTCGAGATCGCCGAGGAAACCGGGGCCGACGCCATCGCCCATGGGGCGACCGGCAAGGGGAACGACCAGGTGCGGTTCGAGCTTTGTGCCTATGCGCTCAACCCTTCGATCAAGGTCATCGCGCCCTGGCGCGAATGGGATTTGCAGAGCCGCACGAAATTGATCGAATATGCTGAGCTCAACCAGATTCCGGTGCCCAAGGACAAGCGCGGGGAGGCGCCGTTCTCAGTGGACGCCAACCTCTTGCACACTTCGAGCGAGGGCAAGGTGCTCGAGGACCCCGGCGTCGAGGCGCCCGACTATGTCTATCAGCGCACCGTCGATCCGGTCGATGCCCCCAACGAGCCTGAAACCATCACCATCGGGTTCGAAAAGGGCGATGCGGTTTCGGTCAATGGCGAAAAGCTCACCCCGGCCGGGGTTCTGACCAGGCTCAACGAATTGGGCGGCAAGCATGGGGTGGGACGGCTCGATCTCGTCGAAAACCGGTTCGTGGGCATGAAGAGCCGCGGCATCTACGAGACGCCGGGCGGCACTATCCTGCTTGCGGCGCATCGGGGGATCGAGTCGATCACGCTCGACCGGGGGGCGGCGCATTTGAAGGACGAGATCATGCCGCGCTATGCCGAACTGATCTATAACGGCTTCTGGTTTTCGCCCGAGCGAGAAATGCTGCAGGCGCTGATCGACAAGAGCCAGGACTATGTGACGGGTGAAGTCACGCTGAAGCTCTACAAGGGCTCGGCCAATGTGGTTGGCCGCACCTCGCCCTATTCGCTTTATTCGGAGGATCTGGTGACCTTCGAGGAGGGCACCGGCACCTACGACCATCACGACGCGGAAGGCTTCATCAAGCTCAACGGACTGCGGCTCAAGACCTATGGGGCGCGCAAGCTGCGGCTGGGGTAGTTGGGTCTGGACTGATTCGTGCGTGGGAGGGGTTGTGGGGGTACACTCCTGCTGAGTGCGGTGAGGCCTTGCGGGTCTCCGGGTCACGCCCGAAGACGACGAGGGGGAGGAGGAGAGCGGGCGGCAAGAGCCGAGAGGGGCGCGCATACCTTGCCCCGGGTCAAGCCCGGGGTACACGTTTGGGGAGAAGCGATGATTGCGGCAAAACTCTGCCTCTGCCTCGTGTGTGTCCTCTTCTCCTCGTCACGCTTGTTCGATCAAATTTTGCGGGGGGCTCGTCGCTTAAAGTCTCCTTAAGCGGAGCGGACTAGGTTCTTTTTCAATTCCGCCTGGGGAGAGAGACGGCAGATGCGGCCAGAGGAGAACGCTGAGCGCGGCGGCGAAGCTCTGCTTCTGGATGCGGCGCTGCAGGCGATACCGTTCGGCTTTTGCGTCTGGGCCCCCGATTTCACGCTGGTGATGTGGAACCGGCATTATCTCGACATCTACGGATTTTCCGCCAAGGCCATCCGCCGGGGCATGAGCCTTTACGAGGTCGTGGCGCTGTCATCGGCGCTGGGCAATCACCAGGGCACCGACCCCAAGAGCTTCTATGAGGCATACAGCGCCGAGCTGTTGAGCAATCGCGGCGGCATGCGCACCGTCAATCTCGAGATCGCCGCCGGCAACCGGACGCTGGAAACTGCCCATATCTATGCGCCGGGCCTGGGCTGGGTGGTGACCCATGAGGATGTGACCGAGGAGATCGCCCGCTCGGACATGGCCTCCGAGCGCAAGCGCGAACTCGAACGCCAATATGGCCTGCTCGATGCAGCGATCAACAATATCAGCCAGGGCCTGTCGATGTTCGACGCCGACTTCCGGCTGATGACCTGCAATGCGGAATTCATCTCCCTCTACGAGCTGCCGCCCGAGTTGGCGCGTCCCGGCACCGCGTTCGGCGATATCCTCGATTTCAGGCTCAAGAGCAAAAAGCACGCTCTCATAGACCGCGAGGCCTATATGGCCGAGCGCAGGCGCATCATGGATGGCGGGAAATTCGTGCGCGAGGTGATCAAGATGGCCGATGGCTCGCTGGTCTCGCTGCGGCATCAGCCGCTCAAGGGCGGCGGCGTGGTGACCACCCATGAGGACATCACCGATCATCTCGCCGCCGAAGCGCGCATGCACCACATGGCCACCCATGACGCGCTCACCGACCTGCCGAACCGGGGATTGTTCCGCGAGGAGCTCGAAGCGGCGCTCAAGCATGATGACAAGGGCAGGCACCCGGCGCTGCTCGTGGTCAATCTCGATCATTTCAGGGCGATCAACGACAGCGACGGCCATGCCACGGGGGACACGGTACTGCGCAACGTGGCCGAACGGCTGGCCGAAACGGTGGATGGGCGCGGGTTCGCGGCGCGGCTGGGGGGCGACGAATTCGGCGTGCTGCTGCCGACGGCTGCGGTGCCGCATGAAGCGGCCGATACCGCGCGGGTCATCGCCAAGGCGCTGGCCGAGCCGATCAGCCTCGGAGATCGATCGCTGCAGCTCACTTGCTCGATCGGCATTGCCGTGGCGCCGGGGGACGGGCAGACCGCCGACGCGCTGATGAGCAATGCCGACCTGGCGCTGCTCAAAGCCAAGTCGGAGGGGCGGGGAACCTATCACTTTTACGAAGCGGGCATGGACGCCACCCTGCAGCGCCGGCGGACGCTCGAAGCAGGGCTGCGCGAGGCGATCGAAAGGGAAGGGCTCTCGGTGGTGTTTCAGCCCATCGTCGAACTCGACGGCAACAGGATCGTTGCCGCCGAGGCGCTGGCACGCTGGGAGCATCCCGAATTGGGGCCGATCGCTCCGGCCGAATTCATTCCCATCGCCGAGGAAACCGGGCTGATCCACGCCCTGGGTGCCTGGGTTCTGGGCGCGGCGACCCAGGCCGCGGCGTTGTGGCCCAATCGGGTGGGCGTGGCGGTCAACCTTTCGCCGATCCAGTTCAAGAACCCCGACCTTGTCGGCGTGATCGAAGCGGCGCTGGAGGGATCGGGGCTGGCGGCGGGACGGCTCGAGCTCGAGATCACAGAATCCCTGTTGCTCGAAAACAGCAGCGCCAATCTCGATCTTTTGGGTGCCCTGCGCGGGCTGGGTGTGCGCATCGCCATGGATGATTTCGGCACCGGATATTCCTCGCTCTCCTACCTGCGGGCCTTTCCGTTCGACAAGATCAAGATCGACCGCTCCTTTATGACCGACGTGGCAACCAAATCGGAAAGCCGGGCGATCCTGAGAGCCATGATCGGGCTGGGCAAGAGCCTGTCGATGACCACGGTGGCCGAAGGGGTGGAGACGGAAGATCAGCTTGCGGTGGTGCGCGCCGAGGGGGCGACCCAGGTGCAGGGCTATTATTTCTCGCCGCCGGTGGGGGCGGAGAAAATCGCGGCCATGATCGAAGCCAGGCACTATGGCGAGGCATTCAAAGGGCGCGATGGATGGTAAGCTTGCGATCGTCGCTTTCCGGCCAGGATGAGAAGATGCGCCGCGCCATCCCCTATGCCGAATTTATCGCTCTGGCCCGCCGGCACGCCCGGCGGAGCGATGAAGCCGAGGATATCGTCCAGGAGGTGCTGATCGCGGCGGTCCAGGCCGGGCGCGACGATTTCACCAAGTTTGCCGATCGGCGCTGGATGGCGGGGGCGATCCGCAAGCGGGCGGCGTTCGACGCGCGCAGCGCGGCGCGGCGGCGCGAACGGGAAGCGCGCTGGCAGCTCGAGCGCTCCGGGGGGCAATCGCAGGCCGAGGGCGAGGCGCTAGGCGCCATCCTCGCCGATCTGCCAAAGAGCCTTCGGGTTGTCGCGGCGCTGGCGCTCTCGGGACATTCGCGGGCTGAAATCGCCTATCTGCTCGACCTTAGTGACGCAGCGCTGCGCCAGAGGGTGCGGGCGCTCAAGCTGGCCTTGGGCAAAAAGGGCGTCGCCATGCCCGCCGAGATGGTGGGGCTCAATCTCGACCTCGCCTATGGCGCGATCCGCCAGGCGCTGGCGCCGGCGCTCAAGCGCCACGGGGTTGCGTTTGCCACCCACGATCCTGACGGGCATATTTTTCTCTTCAAGCGCTCACGAAAAGTCTGATCGCGGCAACATGGGGCGTAAGGAAACGCCAAGGAGGGCGCTATGCTGTTTACGGCCCGTTACACGAGCCTGGTTTTCAACGTCACCGATCTCGACCGGACGGAAAAATTCTACTCCGAGATCATGGGCATTCGCTTCGAGCGGCGCGGGTTCGCAGGCGAACACTTCCTGCATGCCAAGCTCAGCGAGAATTTCGAGATCGATTTCATGGTCGGGACGCCCACGCCGGGCAACAGTCCGATCATGGTGTTCGATCTCGATGAGGGCGGGATCGCCGATATCGTCGCCTCACTGGCCGAACGGGGAGTGACCATCGTTTCCCCGGTGGGGGATGCCCCCGACGGCAAGGGCGCCACGTTCCGCGACCCTGACGATTTCGCCATCGGGCTCTATCAGGCCAATGACAAGCCGCTCTCTCTTAAAGGAGGGGACAAATGATCCCCAAACCGCATCGCGCTTCGATCGTCTTTTACGTCGCCGACATCGCGCGCACCGAAAAGTTTTACAACGAGGTTCTCGGCATAGAGCTCACCCGCCAGGAAGGCGCCGAACCATTCTGGCTGTCGGGTTCGCTCGACCAGGGGCTGGAGATGGTGTTCTTTCAAATGGAAGGAAAGCGCGGCAATACCCCGGCGCTGGTCTTCGACCTGGCCGATGGCGGCATCGACGATATCGTTGCCGCGCTCGCCGAACAAGGGGTGACGATCGTGACCCCGGTGGAAGAGGCACCGGGAGGCTGGAGCGCGGACTTTCTGGACCCGGATGGCTTTGGTCTGGGGCTCTGGCAGTCGGGGGACAAGCCGCGGAGCTTGAAGTAGATCACTGGCTCAGCGCCCCCCATCCGACCTCCGCTTCGCTCCGGCCACCTTCTCCCGCCAGGGAGAAGGGTAGTCCGTGGCAACGCTTTAGTCAGAGCCGAAACGTCTGACAAAGGAGCTGGGGGGCCGCTGTAGCTGTCCTCACATAGCTGCATTGCGGCGTTTTTCCTTGTTTACGACCCATTGCTGGGGTATGGGCAGCCAACCTGCAAAATCCCACAAATGGCTGGCCCCCCTTATGAGCTTGCGCAATATTGCGATCATTGCCCACGTCGACCATGGCAAGACGACGCTGATCGACGTCCTTTTGAGGCAGTCGGGCACCTTCCGCGACAACCAGCGCGTCGATGAACGCGTGATGGATTCCAACGATCTGGAAAAAGAACGCGGCATCACAATTCTTGCCAAGGTGACCTCGCTCAACTGGAAGGACCACCGGATCAATATCGTCGATACGCCGGGCCACGCCGATTTCGGCGGTGAGGTCGAGCGCATCCTTTCGATGGTCGACGGTGCGGTGATCCTCGTGGACGCGGCCGAGGGACCGATGCCGCAGACCAAGTTCGTGCTCTCGAAGGCTTTGAAGATCGGGCTGCGGCCCATCGTTGCGATCAACAAGATCGACAAACCCGAAGAGCGGCACAATGAGGTGCTCGACGAAATCTTCGACCTTTTCGTTTCTCTCGATGCAACGCCCGAACAGCTCGATTTTCCCGTGCTCTACGGTTCGGCCAAGCAGGGCTGGATGTCCGAGGACCCCACCGGGCCCAAGGACACGATGGGGCCGCTGCTCGACAAGGTCGTCGAGCATTTCGAAGAGCCCAAGGTGGAAGAAGGCCCGTTCCAGATGCTGGTCACCACCATAGAGCGCAATCCGTTCCTGGGGCGCATCCTGACGGGCCGGGTGTTTTCCGGTTCGGTCAAGCCCGGCGACGCGGTGCATGCGCTCAGCCGTGACGGCAAGGTGGTGGAAAAGGGGCGTATCTCCAAGGTTCTGGGGTTCCGTGGCCTCGAGCGCGAGCCGATCGAGGAAGGCAAGGCCGGCGATATCGTGGCTCTGGCGGGTCTCGAGACGGCGACCGTCGCCAACACAATCGCGGTGCCGCAGGTGACCGAGGCGCTCGAAGCCAAGCCCATTGATCCGCCGACCCTGTCGGTGACCTTCAGGATCAATGATGGGCCGCTGGCCGGCCGCGAGGGCGACAAGGTGCAGTCCCGCGTCATCCGCGAGCGGCTGATGCGCGAGGCGGAAGGCAATGTGGCGATCCGCGTGACGCCGGGGGACGACAACGATTCCTTTGACGTGGCCGGGCGCGGCGAACTCCAGCTCGGGGTTTTGATCGAGACCATGCGTCGCGAAGGGTTCGAATTGTGCCTTGGCCGCCCCAAGGTGCTGTTCCGCGAGGAAAATGGCGTCAAGCTCGAGCCTGTCGAGGAAGTGATCATCGACGTCGATGACGAGTTTTCCTCGGTGGTGGTGCAAAAGCTCACCGAACGGCGCGGGGAGCTTGTCGAGATGCGGCCTTCGGGTGCCGGCCGCACGCGCGTGCGACTCTACGTGCCCACGCGCGGGCTGATCGGGTATCAGGGCGAACTCTTGTCCGATACGCGCGGCACGGCGATCTTTAACCGCGTGTTCCACGAATATGCGCCCTTCAAGGGTCCGCTGCCCATGCGGCGCACCGGGGTTCTGATCTCCAACGCCACGGGGCAGGCGGTGGCTTATGCGCTCTTTAATCTCGAGGATCGCGGGCCGATGCTGATCGATCCGGGCGTCGATGTTTACGAGGGCATGATCGTTGGCGAGCACAACCGGGAAAACGATCTCGAAGTGAACGTTTTGAAGGGCAAGCAGTTGACCAATATCCGGACCACCTCGAAGGACGAGGCGATCCGGCTGACGCCGCCCAAGAAGCTCAGCCTCGAACAGGCGCTGAGCTACATTGCCGACGACGAATATGTGGAAGTGACGCCCACTTCGGTGCGGCTGCGGAAAATCCACCTCGACCCTCATGAGCGCAAGCGCGCAGCGCGGGCGGCAGCGGCCGAGGCGGCGGCGAGTTGATTTGGCGAATGGGCGGGGCGGGGCTATAATCGAGCTCGCTCTGCCCATCGTTCTTTCAAAGAGGTGCTGCGATGAGCGATACATCGACCAAGCAACGCACTGAGACCAAGATCAAGACCGAGCGGCCCAAGCTGCACAAGGTCATCCTGCTCAATGACGACTACACGCCGCGCGAATTCGTGGTGAAGGTGCTCCAGTCCGTGTTCCGCATGGGCGAGCCGCAGGCGGAGGCGGTGATGATGACCGCGCACCAGAAGGGTTCGGCGGTGGTGGCGGTCTATACCAAGGAGATCGCCGAGACCAAGGCGGACGAGGCGATCGAATTGAGCCAGCAGTTCGGGTTTCCATTGATGGTGACGACCGAGCCTGAAGAATAGACACAGCGGCGTTTGCTGTTTTCACATCTTCTGTCTTCATCGAGGCTTTGCGGGTCCCCGGGTCGAGCCCGAGGACGACGAGGTGGATAGGGGGCGGCCGGCAACAGCGTTAGTGTACCAGTCCTATACCCTCTCCTCGTCATTGTCGGGCCTGACCCGACAATCCGCGACGCTGCCAATTCCCGGCAGATGTTTGGTTCCTAGTACCACGCCCCGCGCACGACTTCCGTGCCGCCGCCGATTTCTTCCATGAGGAGGTCTTCGAAGCGGTCGAGGTCGCTGTCGTTGTAGTGGTAGGGGTAGACATAGGTGGGCAGGAAGGCGGCGACGCCCGAGGCGGCCTGGTCGACGTCCATGGTGTAGGGCAGGTTCATGGGCACGAAGGCGATGAAGATGTCTTCGAGCTCACGCATTTCGGGAATGTCCTCGGTGTCGCCGGCGATATAGACGCGGCGCTCGCCGATGGTGAGGATATAGCCGTTGTCGCGCCCCTGGGGGTGGTATTGCAGCCGGTCCTCGGTGGTGTTGTAGGCGGGGATGGCCTCGATGCCGATATCGCCGAAACTGTCAGTGTCGCCATTGGCCATCTGCCGGGCACGGGCGGAGAGCGCTTCGGGAAGCATATCGAAGACGGCCGGGTTGGCGATGATCTCGGTCTCTTCGCCCATGATCGCTTCGAGCGTTGCAGCGTCGTAGTGATCGCCATGCTCATGGGTGATGAGGATGAGGTCGGGGGGCGGGAGATAGGAATAGGGCTCGGCGCCGCCCACCGGATCGACATAGATGACGCCCGAGGGCGTTTCGAGAACCAGCGAGGCGTGGGAGATGGGATGGACGAAGAAATCGCCGGCCTCGGACGGGTAGAGATCGCCATCGGCCTGGGCGAAAGCGGTGCGGGGCAGGATGGTGGTGACGCCCATGGCGGCCAGGGTGCCAAGCCCCAGGCCGAGGGTCCGTCGACGGGTAAAGCTCATTTCGCGTCCTCCTTTTGAACGATCGGGCCCGATGATAATCACCCGGCATTGCAACGGCCATAGTGACGTTTGGATCGGGTCCCGGTCCTTCACAAAAGCGCGAGCTTTTCGGCACGTTCCACGCCATCTCGATTTCGCCGGGATTTCTCTGTTAAGCTTGGCTTAATGGATTGGGCCGAGGGAACTCAGCGACATGGCAAGCCAGAACAACGCCGCCCGGATCGGACAGACGATCAAGGGGCTGGAAGTCACCTCGCGTTTCGCGCTCGCCGTGCTGGCGCTGGCGAGCGGGGTCTATACCTATCTCGGGGTGCGGGGACTCCTGGACGGGGACGCCAATTTCGTCTTTTTCGCTGCCATCATCTATTCGGTCGCCGTATCGGTGGGCATCTACGTGTTCTGGAGCTACATGATGCGGTTCCTGCCGCTGATGCGCACCATGAGCCAACGGCTGATCATGGTGGCGATCATGGGGTTGGGATCGCTGATGATCGTGGCCATGAGCTCCTGGCTCAACGCCGCCGCGCTGGCCGGTTCGGCGGCGCTCGAACAGCATATGGCGGTGACGCTGGAGGAATATACCGGCGATCTCGATGCCGCCCACGCCAATGCGCTCTCCGCCCAATCGCTGCTTCCGGACGTTCAGCGGGCGTCGGAACGCTTTGCCACCCTGGCGCAGGAAGAACGCGAGGGCGGGGCGCTGACCGGCACTTCGGGGTCCGGTTCGGTGGTGCAGCTTTTGAGCCAGATGAGCGGCCAGATGGACGGGCTCACCACCACCATTTCCCAATCCCAGGAACGGGCCAGCGGGCTGTTTGCCACCGGCGGCGAGCATCTGGCGGTGATGCGCGAACTGGTTTCCGCGCCCGGCGAGGTGCAGCCGCGCGCCGATGCCTTTGCCGCCGAAATCGTGGCGCTGACCGGGGTGATCGCCGCGCTGCAGGAAACCTCGGTCGCCCCCTCGGTGGCGCGGGCCGCCGAAGACCTTTCGCTGGGCTTTATCGCCCCGGTGGCCGATGGTCAGAGCGCCGGGCTGGTGATGCGCCAGGATGCGGCCATGGCCAATATCCGGGGCGCTGTCGACGCGCAATCCTCCGCGCTTGCCGAAGCGGCGCAGGCGATCATGGCCGAGCCGGAGGTCGAGCCGCGCCGCTTCGTGCCGCTTTCTTCGGCCGAGGCAGTGCTGCGCTACGCTTCCGATTTCGTGCCCTCCTGGGCCGGGGCGATTTCCATCGATCTCTTGCCGGTGGTGCTGGTGCTGCTGCTCTCGGTTGCCCATGCGGCGATGCGGCGGGACGCTGAATCGCTCGACGATGCGGAAACGCTGACCGCCGCGGACATGATGCGGGCGGTGGCCTTGCACAACCAGATGATGGCGGTGCGCGCCCAGCCGGCGGAAATCCTGCCCGAGCGGTCGGAGGACGAGGAGCCTGCGACCGGTGAAACCGAAACGCTCACGGTGGCGCCCGAGCCGGCCCGCGCCGAGGACGACGACACGGTGACGCAACTGCCTGGGCTCACGCAGCGCAAGCGCACCGAAGGGCCGCAACGGCCATGAGCAGCCTCGGCGAGGCGCCGCGCAAGGGGATCGGAGCGCGGTTGGTACATGCCGTCGCCGCCGTCGAGGACGGAGCAATCCTCCGGACGGCGTTTTTCGCCATGCTGGCGGGGACGGCCTGGGTGCTGATCTCCGATTACATGGACCTCAACCAGGTCCAGCCCGCCGATCTGGCGGTAATGCCGGGCGATCCGCTGCTGCCGGCGGTCGAGCGGCCCGAGATCGACCCCTCGAACCCGGCCTATCGTCCGCTCGAACATATAACGACGCCGCCCGAACAGCTTGCCGAGCCGCTGTCGATCGAACTGGTCGGCGGGGGCGTGCTGATGCTGTCGGGGACGATCGTTCCGGGAGCGGCGGCCCAGTTTGCCGCCGAGATCGCGGCGCGGGGGGATTATGTGGAGACCGTGGCGCTCAATTCGCCGGGAGGATCGGTGGACGATGCGCTGCTGATCGGGCGTATGATCCGCGAGAATGGATTTGCAACGGCGGTGGGGGACGGGGCGCTTTGCGGTTCGTCCTGCCCGCTGGTTCTGGCCGGCGGCGTCGAGCGGCTGGTGTCCGACAGCGCGGCGGTGGGCGTGCACCAGATCTATGCCGGGGCAGGCGGGACCGAAATCGGTTCGGCTCAGGCCATGAGCGACGCCCAGGCGATGACGGCGCGGATCACGCGCTATCTCGACGAGATGGGCATCGACCCGCTGCTTTGGGTCAACGCCATGGAGACGCCGCCCGATCGGCTGTATTTCCTCACCATGGAAGAGATGGAGGAGACGGCGCTGGCCGGGACCTCGGAGGTCGAAGCTGCCGATGGGGCAGCGGTCTCCGGATCGGATGCGGGCTAGGTTCTATCGGTTGGCGCTCCCGTGCCCGAAGCGCGGCACCGCTGTCATCTGGCTATACGCTCACCCCTGGCGGATGCCGAGGGGGTCGAATTGGGAGTGGGCGGCCAGCCGCACGCAATTGCCTCCGGCGCGCTCGGCCTCCTCGAGCGCCCAAAGTCCGCGCGCCAGAAGGTCGGCATAGAGATCGCCGGGCTCGCGCTCGGTGATGCCGATGCTGAGCGTGAGCCCTCCTTCCATCTCGCCCAGCCGCGCGCGCAGCTTCTTGCGCAGCTCCTCGGCGGTGTGGCGGGCGGCAAAGAGATTGCTGCCCGGAGCGAGGATGGCGAATTCGAAATCGGCCATGCGGCCGATCAGGGCATCCCTGGGGGCCACCGAGAGAATGAGGGCAGCCAGCGCCGCCGCGGACTGCTCCCTGGTGCGCGGCTGGGTGGGACGGTTGACGGCGATGAGCGTCAGCGCCACGTCGCGGCGTTCCTCGTGGGGCTTTTCGGCTTGGGCCAGGGTGAGGAGTTGACGATCGGCGTGGGTGGCGAAGCCGGCCCGGTTCAGCAACCCGGTTTGCGCATCGCGTTCGGCGCGGCGGATGAGGCGTCCAGCGGTATCGGCCAGAAGCAGCGCCAGCCCGGCGGACGAAAGAATCAGCAGCAGGATGGCGCCAGAGGCGGTGGAAAGGCCCGCATAAAGGGTGGCGGAAAATGCCGAGGGTTCGGCGCCGACACCGCCGGCCCAGCGCGCAAGGAAGGGCTTGCCCAGGAAATGAAGGCCGATGAGGGCGAACAGCGCCATGAACAGCCAGTCATACCAGGCTTTGGACCGGGCGCGGGAGATGACGCTGAGGGCGAGGAAACTGAGGAGCGCGTAGGGGATCTGGTAGAGCATCTGACGCGTGAAATCGGCGCGCGGCAGGTCGAGGATCAGATAATAGAGCAGCGACGAGGCTGCGACGATGGCCAGGCCCCCGCCGGCGGGCATGTCGATGCGGTAGCGCCGCGCGATGCCATGGGCGATGAGCACGAACATGATCACCATGGCGACGGCGATCACCATGCGTGTGGGCCCGGGGGCAAAGCCCGTGGCGAGGACGATCTCGCCGAGAAAACTGATGCCGGCGGCAAGAAAGGCGCCGGAAAACCAGAGCGCGGGACGATTGACGGGATCAAACCGGGCCAGCGCGAAGAACGCAGCCGATTTGACGGCGCAGAGGGCGACGATCACCCAAAAGACCAAAATCGCGCCGTTCATTTCGACCCGCGGAACTCCTCGAGCATTTCCGCCTCACAGGACGTCAATTGCTCCCAATCCTTGTTTGCCGCGTTCCGAACCGCAAGTGTGCAAGAAGGGGCGCCTCTAGGTCCGGTTAATCAGATCGCGGCGGCTCTGCCAAGTCGGGGATTTGTCGCAACGGAACATGCCTTTGCGCCGTTGATTGGTCCGAGAGCAACAAGGAGATAGCAAATGGCGAAAGTCTTGACCGAACTTGCCGACATCCGGGCGTGGACCGAAGGGAGGGGCGGCAATCCGATCATGGCCGACATGCCGGCCCCCGGCGGCAAGGACCAATACCTGCTCAACCTCACTTTCGACCAGCACATGCTCAATGCCGACAACAATGAGGGGCCGGACCGGCCCACGGGAGGGTTCGAGCTGGTGAGCTGGGAAGACTGGTACGCCGCGTTTTCGGCGCAGAATTTGGCGCTGGTGGTCGATGACGACCTCGAGGGGGATACCTATGCCGATTTCCGGTTCATGAGCCGGGAAGAAGCGAGACGAGGATAGAGGGCGAGTCCATTGCATTGTGGGGCACCCCTGCGGGGTCAAACCGCTTCTGGTGCCTGCCGAGAGGCGCGCCCCCTCACTCCCTATCGGGGGAAGGAGAGATCTTTTGGAGGGCAAGGCGGTCAGATAGATTTAGCGCAGGCCGTCGTCGATGGCGTACATGTCGTCGTCCGAAAGGCCGAAATGGTGGCCGATTTCGTGGACGAGGACGTGGGTGACGATTTCGCCCAGCGTATCGGTGTGCTCGGCCCAGTAATCGAGGATGGGACGGCGGTAGAGCCAGACGCGGTTGGGCATCTGACCGGTCTGCGGCAGGATGCCATCATCGGTGCGCCCGATGCCCTCGAAAAGCCCCATGAGATCAAAGGGGCTTTCCAGGTCCATGTCCTTGCAGATCTCCTCGGTGGGGAATTCGGCAACACGGCATTCGACGTCGCGGGACATGGAGCGGAAGGGCTCGGGGAGAGATTCGAGCGCCTCTATGGCGAGGGCTTCGATGTCATCGAGCGAGGGAGCCGGGAGAGGACCCCAGAATTTGGCGTCGCCTTCCGATGCCTCAGTCATTTCCCCGCCCTTGTGCTTGTTGCCGAGATCCCCGGGTCAAGCCCGGGGAAGACGATGGGGGGAGGAGGGGCCGAGTACCACGGAGGACGTGGCTCTCTACTGGCGCGGCCACTCGCGGATGTCCACGAACCGGCCGGCGATGGCGGCGGCGGCGGCCATGATGGGGGAGACAAGGTGCGTGCGGCCCTTGAAGCCCTGACGGCCCTCGAAATTGCGGTTGGACGTCGAAGCGCAGCGCTCGCCGGGCGCGAGCTTGTCGGCGTTCATGGCCAGGCACATGGAGCATCCGGGCTCGCGCCAATCGAAGCCGGCGGCGATGAAGATCTTGTCGAGCCCTTCGGCTTCGGCCTGGGCTTTCACCAGCCCCGAACCGGGGACGACCATGGCGTTGACCCGATCGTGGACCTTGTGACCCTTGACGATGGCGGCAGCGGCGCGCAGATCCTCGATGCGGCCATTGGTGCACGAGCCCAGGAACACCCTGTCGAGCTCAATATCGGTGATTTTCGTGCCCGGGACCAGGCCCATATATTCGAGGGCACGCTTTTTCGACGCCCGACGGTTGGCGTCGGCGATCTGGTCGGGATCGGGAACGGCACCGGTGACCGAAATCACGTCCTCGGGGGAGGAGCCCCAGGAAACGATCGGGGGGAGATTGGCTGCGTCGAGCCGCACTTCCTTGTCGAAATGGGCGCCCTCATCGGTATAGAGCGTCTGCCAATAGTCGAGCGCCATGTCGAACGCGGTGCCCTTGGGGGCGCGGGGGCGATCCTTGACATAGGCGAAGGTTTTTTCGTCAGGCGCGATCAGCCCGGCGCGGGCGCCGCCTTCGATCGACATATTGCAGACCGTCATGCGGCCTTCCATGGAGAGCGAGCGGATGGCCTCGCCGGCATATTCGAGGACATGGCCATTGCCGCCGGCGGTGCCGATCTCGCCGATGATGGCGAGGATGATGTCCTTGGCCGTAACACCCTCGGGGAGCTTGCCGTCGACGACGACGCGCATGTTTTTCGCTTTTTGCTGGATCAGCGTCTGGGTGGCGAGGACATGCTCGACTTCCGAGGTGCCGATGCCGTGGGCCAGGGCGCCGAAAGCGCCGTGGGTCGAGGTGTGGCTGTCACCGCACACAATGGTCATGCCCGGGAGCGTGAAGCCCTGTTCGGGGCCTACGATGTGGACGATGCCCTGGCGAATATCGAGCTCGTTGTAATATTCGACGCCGAAATCAGCCGCGTTCTGCGCCAGGGTTTCCACCTGGAGCCGGGATTCGGGATCATCGATCCCGTTGGTGCGGTCCGAGGTCGGCACGTTGTGGTCGACAACGGCCAGGGTGCGCTCGGGGGCGCGGACCTTGCGGCCGGAGAGGCGCAGTCCCTCGAAAGCCTGGGGGCTCGTGACTTCATGGACGAGGTGGCGGTCGATATAGAGGATAGCGGTGCCATCCTCGTTATAGGCCACAACATGGTCGTCCCAGATTTTGTCGTAGAGGGTCCTGGCGGTCATCGGAGCGCAAATTCCAGTCAGTGAGGTTACGTTGTGTGGACAGTCATGTGATGACGGCCTGCAAACCGTGGTTCTCTGCGCTTCCGGTACTCACGTACCAAATGTACGCTCCGTTCCGATTCTCGATCACCCGCTTTTCGGCGCGCCCTGACCTGCCTCTCCACACACTTGGCGTACCCTTGGGTACGGTTGACTGCTATTTACGCGCTTGCGGGGCTTTTGGTCAAGGGTTGGGGCGGTAACTGGCATGTGAGATTTCGGCCAGCGCTGCACCTGGATTGGGCGAACAAGTCCCACAATGACAAGGAGGGGGTGGAGCCGATGCCGCACCCCCCGGTCCGATCAGCCCTTGTTGGCCATTTCGATGGAATCGAGGATTACCTTGCGGGCGTCCTCGACGCCGCCGATGCGATCGATCTTGGCCCATTTGCCGGGCTCGAGATCCTTGTAGTGCATGAAGAAGTGCTTCACGCGCTCGATCTGGATTTCGGGCAGATCGGTAACGTCGGCAATGCCGTCATACATCTTGGTGAGCTTGGAAACGGGAACCGCGAGGATCTTTTCGTCCTGGCCGCCATCGTCTTCCATGAACAGCACCCCGACCGGGCGCGAACGCACGATGGCGCCGGGAACCAGGGGGCGGGAGTTCAAGACGATCACGTCGAGCGGGTCGCCGTCACCGCACAGGGTGTGGGGGACGAAGCCGTAATTTCCCGGATAGCGCATGGGCGTATAGAGAAAGCGGTCGACGAAAAGGGCGCCGGAATCCTTGTCGATCTCGTATTTGATCGGCTCGCCGCCCAGGGGGACTTCGATGATGACGTTGAGGTCCTCGGGCGGGTTCTTGCCCACGGGGATGGCGTCGATATTCATGGTGCCGTTCGTTTCCTGATTGGGAGGGAGGAGGAGACGGGAGGCTTTTTGCCTAGGGAGAGGGGCAAATGCAAGGCGTATCGAGGAGAGGGGCGGTGTCATCTGTTTGGCACGGGACCGTCAAGCTGCGTTCATGGGCGTGATCTAACCGGGAAGGGGGGCGGTCACACCATAGGCAGAATTTCAAAATGAACAGACGAGATTTCATGGCGCTGAGCTCGGCGACGATCGCCGCCACGGCTTTTTCGGGCACGCCGGCGCTGGGGCAGGACGCAAGCTTCATCAAGCGGTTCGCTTCAACCGACCAATTGGCCGCCTACACCCGGCTGAGCGCACTTCTGGAGCACCCGGCGATCATGGCGCATCGGGCGGGCTACTATCCTTGGGGCGGCATACCGGAATGTTCGATTTTCGGGGCCGAGCAGGTGATCAAGCGCGGCCCAGCCTTTATCGAGATCGACGTGCGCACCAGCGCCGACGGGGTGCCGGTTTGCGTGCATGACGAAACGCTCGATCGGGGGACGACCGGCACGGGACGGGTCGATGAGGTTTCCGCCGATTATATTGCCGGGCTCACCCTGCGCGACAATCTGGGGCAGGCGACGGGCTATGCGATCCCGACCTTTGAAGACTTCCTCGACTGGGGCGAGAACGGCGCCATGCTGTGGCTCGACACCAAGGATATCGACCCGGCGCTGCTGGTCGAGATGGTGCGCGCGCGGGGCGCGGAATCGCGGGTGATCGTGAGCGCTTATGGGCGCGAGATTCTTGAACACTACCAGGAGCTGGCGCCCGATCTTGTCTATTTCGTGCCGTTCATCGAAGGCCTGGGGCTGCCCGATGTGCAGTCGATCCTCGATACCGGGCTCAATCCAGAACATCTGATCGGCATGGCCGGGTTCGACCTGCCGAACATGAAGGGCACGCTGGACTTGGCGGAAATCGATGCCCCGGCCCTTCTCGACGTGCAGAACATCGACAAGCGCTATGAGCCCGGCAACGTCAACCCCAACCTCTATACCCGCGCCGTGGAAGAGGGATTGCCGTTTATTTGCACCGACCAGTATTCGGCGGCGCTCGATGCACTGGGGATCACCGACTGGGCGTGATGGGGCGGCGCGGCAGAGGTGGGGGATCACACGTCTTCTGAGCTGCGTTGAAACCTTGCGGGTCTCCGGGTCGAGCCCGAAGACGACGAGGTGGAGGGGTGGGGTCCTGACTGCGGTCCTGCGCTGCACTCCGGGCGGTTGCTTTGCAAATCAACTCAGTGAGGCGACTTGGCCAGAGGGCGGTGCTCACTCTCGGGTCAAGCCTTGGGTTAAGTTCAAAGCGGTCGTCGCGGTCGTCATCGCCACCCTCTGGTTCGTCATGTCGGGCTTTACCCGACGATCCGCAACGCTGCCTGTGGTGCGGGAGAGGTGGGGGAACGCACTTCTTCTGAGTTGCGCGGAAACCCTGCGGTCTCCGTCCGGGTCAAGCCCGAAGACGACGAAAGGGAGAGGGTGGCGCGAGCGATCCTAGCTTCTGGCCAGATCGCTCAGGAGGCCGGCGGCGACCGAGAGGCGGGAGATGGTGAGGTCACCTTCGATCAGATCGGACACCGTTCCGGCCATGCGGGAAATGGCGGTCTGGCGGGGGGTCTTCCAGGCTTCGATGCGCGTTTGAATGGGGCCGTCCCCCGACGAGAGGATATCGGCGGAAAGGCCACGCAGGGCGCGGGTGAGATTGGCGAGGGCCCGGTCGATGGCCATGCGGTCGAAGCGGTCGGCGGCGGCGATTGTCGCGCGGTGTTCGGTCAGGCGTCCGAGCTTGAACATGTCGATCACCGCGAACATGGCGGTAGCCGCGTCGCGCACTTCGGCGTTGCAGCGATGGGCGACGAGGACCGCGTCGGGGGCCAGGGACAGGACGGAAAGGGCGGCGATGCGGCGGGCGAGGTCGGGCGGGGTGCCGCCGGCTTCAAAGCCGCGCTCCTGGGTTGCGGTGGCTTCGGCAAGGAAGGCGGAAACCAGATCGGGGAGCGCGGCGCGGACCGTTGCAATGCCGGAGCGATAGCGCTCGATGAGCCCCGAAAGCCCGCCGGAAAATTCTTCATTGCGCAGGAACCACAGGGCCATATCGACCTGCAGGGACTGCACTTCGGCATAAAGCGCCAATTGGGTTTCGCCCGAGACGCGGTTGTCGAGGGCATCGATCGCCGCGTTCAGCTCCTGAAGCTCGAAACTGTCGCGGGCGGCGGCATAGGCAAAGGCGACGGCGCCCGGCTCAGCGGCGGTGATGGCCACCAACCGCGTGACGAAGGCGGGGCCGCCGCGATTGATCATGGCGTTGGAAAGGACCGTCGCGATCACTTCGCGGCGCAGGCGATGGGTCTCGATCGCCTCGGGGAAGCGGGCCTTGAGCGTTTCGGGGAAATAGCGGAACAGCTCGCGGGCGAGATAGGGATCGTCGGGGACCGGGGAGGCGAGCAGCTTGTCGTAAAGATCGAGCTTGGCATAGGCGAGCAGCACGGCGAGCTCGGGGCGGGTGAAACCCACACCGGTGGCGGCGCGCTCGGCAAGGGTCTGATCGTCGGGAAGGTATTCGACGGCGCGGTTGATCTCGCCGGCCTTTTCCAGCGTCTCGATAAAATCGACGAGGTCGGGGAAATCGGCCATGCCGCGGCGCTGGGCCAGCGACAGGGCGAGGGTCTGGAGGTAGTTGTTCCTCAGGCACAGCTCGGCCACCTCGTCGGTCATCTCGGCGAGGAAGGCGTTGCGGGCCCCAAGCTCGAGCTGACCGGAGCGCACGCGGTCGGACAGCGCGATCTTGATGTTGACCTCGAGGTCGGAGGAGTTGACGCCGGCCGAATTGTCGATGGCGTCGGTGTTGATACGGCCGCCCTTCAAACCATATTCGACGCGGCCGCGCTGGGTGACGCCGAGATTGGCGCCTTCGCCGACCACCCTTGCGCGGACCGAAACGGCGGGAATGCGGATGGCGTCATTGGCCTTGTCGCCCACCTGGGCGTCGGTTTCCGTCGAGGCGCGGATATAGGTGCCGATGCCGCCGAACCACAAAAGATCGACATCGGCTGAAAGGATGGCCGACATGATCTCGGCGGGGGTGGCGCTGGCCGCCGAGAGGCCGAGCACGGCCTGCATCTGGGGGGTGAGCGGGATCGATTTGGCGGCGCGGGAAAAGACGCCCCCGCCCTCGGAAATCAGCGCGGCGTCGTAGTCCTGCCAGCTCGAGCGGGGCAGCGTGAACAGGCGCCGGCGCTCGGCAAAGCTCTTTTCGAGATCGGGATCGGGGTCGATGAAGATGTCGCGGTGATCGAAGGCGGCAATCAGCCTGGTTTTTTCGCTGAGCAGCATGCCGTTGCCGAACACGTCGCCGCTCATATCGCCCACGCCGACGGCGGAAAAAGGCTGGGTCTGGATGTCGATGTCCATTTCGCGGAAATGGCGTTTGACCGCTTCCCATCCGCCCCGGGCGGTGATGCCCATTTTCTTGTGATCGTAGCCGGCCGAACCGCCCGAGGCGAAGGCATCGCCCAGCCAATAGTCGCGCTCGAGCGCGATGGCGTTGGCGGTGTCGGAAAAGCTCGCCGTGCCCTTGTCGGCGGCAATGACCAGATAAGGGTCGTCATTGTCGCGCCGGAACACGGTTTCGGGAGGCAGGACGGTATCGCCCACGAGATTGTCGGTGACATCGAGCAGGGCGGAGACGAAGATCTTGTAGCAGGCCGTGCCCTCGGCCATGACGGTCTCGCGGTCGGGACTGGCGGGCATCAGGCGCGGAACGAACCCGCCCTTGGCGCCGACCGGCACGATCACCGCGTTCTTGACCATCTGCGCCTTGACCAGCCCCAGGATTTCGGTGCGGAAATCCTCGGGACGGTCGGACCAGCGCAATCCGCCGCGGGCGATGGGGCCGCCGCGCATATGCACGCCTTCGACGCGGGGAGAATAGACGAAAATCTCGCGCCAGGGGCGCGGCTGGGGCAGGCCTTCGACCTTCGTGGCGTCGAACTTGATGGCCAGGGCCGGGCGCGGTTTGCCGTTGACGCGCTGGTAGAGATTGGTCCGCACGCTCGCTTCGATGAGGTTCAGGAGCCGGCGGATGATCCTGTCCTCGTCGATCGAGGTGATGGCGTCGAGCCCGGTGGCGATCCCCTGGTGGAGCGCCTGGGCCGCCTGGGCGCGGTCGCTATCGAGATGGGGATCGTGGAGCGTGTGGAACAGCTCGACCAGGGCACGGGCGATGGCGGGATGGGCGGCGAGCGCCGTCCAGATATAGGTCTGGGAGAAGGCGATGCCGATCTGCTTGAGATAGCGGCCGAGCGCCCGCAGGATGGCCACATCGGCGTGGGCGAGGCCGGCAACGAGGGTGAGGCGGTTGTAGCCGTCGTTTTCGGCGACCCCGCGGGCGACAGCCAGGATCGCATCCTCGATGCGGGCGGCGCTGGCCGCCAGATCGAGGGGTGGGCCGGCAGGCACCTCAAGCGCCATGGCGTGCAGGAAACGGGGCTGGCGGCCGCGAGGGTGGATGGTGAAGGTGCGTTCGTCGACCACCCCGAAGCCGAAATTTTCCAGCATGGGTACCCGGGCCGAGAGCGGGATCGGATCGGCGCGGTGGTAGACGTTCAGCGTGAGGCTGTGGGGGCCTTCCTCGCCGGGAACGAGGCGCAGGGCGAGGGGGGTGTCGGGACCGAGTGAGGAGAAAAGCGCGATGTCGTCGAGCGCATCAGCGTGGGAATGGGCGATCTGGTAATCGGGGGAAAAGGCGTCGGCGTAGTCGGCGATCTCGCCAGGATGGGGGGCCACCGAGAGCAGGCGATCGGCAAAGGTGCGGGTGAGCTCGGAGATTTCGGCTTCTAAGTCCTCGCGATCCGGGCGCGGGGTTTCGCCATTGTTGCGGCCGATGATGAAATGAACGCGGGCCAGATCGCCTTCGGGGAAATCGGGGGTGAAGGCGGAAAGATGGCCGTCATAGCGGGCGGCGAGATGCTCGCCGATGCGGGCGCGGACGGTGGAATCGAAGCGGTCGCGGGGGAGGTAGACGAGGACGGAAACGAAATTGTCGAACCTGTCGATGCGCGGCAGGACGCGGACGCGGGGGCGGTCGGGAAGGGTGGAGATGACGGTAGCGAATTCGGAGAGTTCGTCCACCGAGATCTGGAACAGCTCGTCGCGCGGGTAGTTATCGAGCGTGGTCATCAGGGCCTTGCCGGCATGGGAGCGCGGATCGAAGCCCGAGCGGCGGATGACCTCGGCGATCTTGCGGCGCACCAGCGGGACTTCGGTGGCCGGGGTGGCGAGCGAAGCTGAGGTGAACAGCCCCAGAATGCGCAATTCGCCGGTGATGGTGCCCGTCTCGTCGAAGGTCTTGACCCCGACATAATCCATATGGATGCGGCGGTGGACGAGGGCGCGGCGATTGGCCTTGGTAACCATCAGCGGCTCGTCGGTATCAAGGAACGCCAGGTGCCGGGCGTTCATATGGGTGTAGGTGTTGCCCTCGCGCAGGTAGAGGTAGTCGGGGTCGCGCAATATGCCCAGGCCCGAGCCTTCGACGGGCACCAGAGTCTTGTCCTCGCCCTCACCGGTCAAATGATATTCGCGCATGCCGAGGAAAGTGAAATTGTGATCGGCCAGCCATGCGAGGAAGTGGATGGCTTCGGTAAGCGCGGGTTCGCGCATCTGGGGCGGGTGGGAGCGGTAGGAGACGACAACGGTGCGCAGGCGTTCGAGCATGTCGCGCCAATCGAGGACGGCGGCGCGGACCTGGGCCATGGTCTGGTCGAGCTCGAGGCGGATGGTTTCGAGCGTTTTCGGATCGGCGGGGGGGTCGATATGGACCTGCAGCACGCTTTCGTTGCGCGAGTGCTCGGTGGGGGCGTCGAGTACGCGCCAAGGGGTGGCGGAGGTGTCGAGCGCGACGACCGGATGGGTCATGAAGCGGATCGATCCGCCGGCGGCGCGGATGGCGGCCAGCGCGGAATCGACGATGAAGGGGGTATCGGCCGAATGGATGTCGATGATCGTGACCCCGTCGGGGGTTTCGGGCGTCCAGATGCGGATATCGGCCTTGCCGGGCGCGCGGTGGCCGATTTCGGAAAAGGTGCGGCGGAGCAGGGTTTCCAGCGTCTGGGGATCGTAAAGCGCCAGGTCCTGCTCATCGGCCGAGCGCAGCGCGTTGGCGATGAAGCCGAAGAGTTCGGAGCTTTCGGTCTTGAGGTGGGTGAGCCGGTCGCGCCATTCGCCCATGCGCGCTTCGGTGGATTCGATCATTGCCAAGCGTCCCTCAACCACGTCCGCGATAGCGGACACGCTATTCCAGCTTGATGGACAAGTCCAATATCATCTTTAAAATTCAAAGACATAATACCTTGGTATCTGTCAGGATGGCTGCCCCATCGTAAGGCAGAACGAAAAAAGCCGGGCAAGGTTGCCCGGCTCGGATAGTGGTGATCCGCCGCTAGTGAAGGACGGCCAGCAGCAGGAGGGCGATGATGTTGGTGATCTTGATCATCGGGTTCACCGCCGGGCCGGCGGTGTCCTTGTAGGGGTCGCCCACCGTATCGCCGGTGACCGAGGCCTTGTGGGCTTCGGACCCCTTATAGTGGGTCTGGCCGGTGGAATCGGTGAACCCGTCCTCGAAGCTCTTTTTGGCGTTGTCCCAGGCGCCGCCGCCCGCCGTCATGGAGATGGCGACGAAAAGGCCGGTGACGATGACGCCGAGCAGCATGGCGCCCAGCGCGGCGAAGGCCGCGGCCTTGCCGGCGATCAGGAGGATGACGAAGAAGGCGACGATTGGGGAAAGGACCGGCAGCAGCGAGGGGATAATCATTTCCCGGATGGCGGCCTTGGTCAGCATGTCGACGGCGCGGCCGTAATCGGGCTTGGTGGTGCCCTCCATGATGCCGGGGTTTTCCCGGAACTGACGCCTCACCTCGACGACCACGGCCTGGGCGGCCCGGCCCACGGCGGTCATGCTCATGCCGCCGAAAAGGAAGGGCAAAAGGCCGCCAAAGAGCAGGCCGACGACAACGTAAGGATCGGCGAGCGAGAAGCTCACCTCGCCCACGCCGAAGAAGAAATTGCCTTCGGCGGCGGTGGAGATGAAGTAGGAAAGGTCCTGGGTGTAGGCGGCGAACAGCACAAGGGCACCCAGGCCCGCCGAGCCGATGGCGTAGCCTTTGGTCACCGCTTTTGTGGTGTTGCCGACAGCATCGAGGGCGTCGGTGTTCTTGCGCACCTCATCGGGCAGGCCCGCCATTTCGGCGATGCCGCCGGCATTGTCGGTGACCGGCCCGAAGGCGTCGAGCGCCACGATCATGCCGGCCAGGGCCAGCATGGTGACGACAGCCACCCCGATGCCGAACAGGCCCGCCAGGGAATAGGTGACGATAATGCCGGCGATGATCACCAGGGCCGGCAGGGCGGTGGATTCAAGCGAAACCGCCAAGCCCTGGATGACGTTGGTGCCATGGCCGGTGATCGAGGCTTCGGCGATGGAATTGACCGGTCGGCGGTCGGTGCCGGTGTAATATTCGGTGATCCAGATGATCAAGCCGGTGATCACCAGCCCGGCGATGCCGCAGAAATAGAGCGCCCACGGGGTGAAGATGGTGTCACCGACGGTGATGGGGGTGCCCATGTCACCGAAGAGAAGCCACATGACCGGCAGCAGCGCGATGAGCGAGAGAACGCCGGTGGCGATGACGCCCTTGTAGAGCGCGCCCATGATGTTACCCGAGGCGCCGAGCTTGACAAAGAAGGTGCCGGCGATCGAGGTCAAAACGCACACGCCGCCGATGGCGAGCGGCAGCACCATGCCGAGCAGTTGCAATTCGGCGGGCAGGATGATGGCGGCGAGCACCATGGTGGCGACCACGGTCACCACATAGGTTTCGAACAGGTCGGCGGCCATGCCGGCGCAGTCACCGACATTGTCACCCACATTGTCGGCGATGGTGGCGGGGTTGCGCGGATCGTCCTCGGGGATGCCGGCTTCCACCTTGCCCACCATGTCGCCGCCCACATCGGCGCCCTTGGTGAAGATGCCGCCACCCAGACGGGCGAAGATCGAGATCAGCGAGGCGCCGAAGCCCAGGGCGACGAGCGCGTCGATCACCGTGCGGTCGGTGGCGGCAAAGCCGATGGAAACAAGAACGAGGAAATAGACAGTGACGCCCAGAAGGCCGAGGCCCGCGACCAGCAGCCCGGTAACGGCGCCGGATTTGAAGGCAAGGTCGAGCCCGCCGGCGAGCGAGGTGGTGGCGGCCTGGGCGACGCGGACATTGGCGCGGACCGAGACATGCATGCCGATAAAACCGGCCGCCCCCGAGAGCACGGCGCCGATCAGAAAGCCGATGGCGGCATAAAGGCCGAGCAACAGCCAAGCGAGGATGAGGATCACGACGCCGACGATGGCGATGGTGGTGTATTGGCGGCGAAGGTAGGCGGTGGCGCCTTCGCGCACGGCGTTTGAGATTTCCTGCATGCGCGGGCTGCCGGCATTGGCGGCCAGAAGCGTGCGCGTTGTCACGATGCCATAGACGACCGAGAGGACGCCACAAGCAATAATCAGCCATAAGGCCAAAGTCATAGTCTTATTCCCCTCACTTTTAGCCCGGAAAGGGCTCAAGGAAGGGTGCGGCCGCGCTGGCCGAAAACTTCCGCCCGGTCCGGTTTATTATCCTTCCCGCCCCTCCCAACGTTCCCTCTCCCTGGGATGGACGCAGATCTGCGACGCAGCGCAGTTCCGAAAGGAAGATAGGCGGAACCCACGGCTAGAGGCAATCGATATTCTTGTGCCTTTATTGGTCAGGGTTGCTGGCTTATTTGATGTTAGCGCCTTGAATCGCAACAAGGACGGCGCTGCATCAGTATTGACCTATCGGAAGGAAAGTCGCGCCAGAATGGTGGCGAGGCGTTGGGGGTCGCCGGCAATGGCCACGAGCTTTGAGCGGCTGGTTTGCCCGCTGATGAGAGTGAAGGCGGATTTGGGAAGGCCGGTGACTTTGGCAAGAAGCGTGAGGACGGCGGCATTGGCGGCGCCCTTGTCGGGCGGGGCAGCCACGCGAACCTTGAGGGCGCAGGAGCCGTCGGCACGCAGTTCGGGCCCATCGATCAGGGCGGTGCGCGCATTGGGCGTGACGCGCAGGGCAAGCCGCGCGCCATCGGGGGTGAGGGTGAAAAAGGCCGGGACGGTCACGGCCGGACAGGCCCTCGATCAGAGGCCCTGCATCGCGACCTGGCGCATCAAGGGATAAAGGATCACCAGGCGAATGAAATAGATCGCCAGGAACAAGATGATGGGCGAAATGTCCAAACCGCCGAAGTTAGGCAGCATGCGCCTGATGGGGGCGAGCAGCGGATTGGTCAATTGCCAGAGCGCGTTGGCGATGGTGGCCACGAACTGGTTGGACATGTTGAGGATGTTGAAAGCCAAAAGCCAGCTCACGATCACCTGAGCGATCATGATGAAGATGACGAGGCTCAGCACGACGTCGATAAACTGCAAAAGTCCAAACAGCATGGGCGGTCCCTTTTTCGCGATCGGGGTTTATATAAAGTGCTCAAACGGGAAAAGAAATGGTTGCCGCCGCGGCCGTATCGAGCTGGGCAAGAAAAAAGGCCCGCCTCAGTTACGCGAGGCTGGGGCCTTTGCAAGAGTTTACCCGGTACGCAACACACAAAGTTCCGGATGGATGGAGCAATGCATGCGGCGTGCCAAATCTGCCCCATGGAGCAGAACCGGCGCAATCGCTGCAATTTTAGTCTAAACCCAGGAACCCGATCGCGGGCCGGCATTGCATTTTGCAATTGCTGGCATTGCAAAATGGGAGAGTTGGCCGGTCAGCCTTCTTCGCCGTCTTGCGGAACGGTATCGGGCGGGGTGGTGGAGCGCTTGGCCTGATTGCGCAATATCGTGCGCTGGCGCGAGGAGACGCCGATCAACTCGGCCACGCGCCAGACCATGTTGTCCTCGAGCTCGTGATTGGAATCATCGGCAAAGACCACCTGCCACATCATCCTGATGATCTCGATCTTCTCGGCTTCCTCGAGCCGGGCCAGCCGGGTGGTGAACTGGTAGAAATCGACCGCGTCGCGATCGCGGCGTCGCGCTTCGGCAAGAAGCTTTTTGACCTCTCCTTCCTCCAGATCATAGTGGTCCTTGAGCGCGTTGGCGATCGCCTTGGCTTCGATGGGGCTCGAAGCGCCATCGACGGAAGCCAGGTGCACGAGCAGCGCGGCAACCGCCATGCGCGGCTCCATGGGCTGGGCGGCGTTGGTTTCGGGCTGGCCGAAAAGGCGGGCAATGGCGTCGAACATGAACCGGCTCGTCTTGGGCAGGAGGACAATTTCACCCCAAGGTTAAGGAGAGGGACCGTCAGGCTCAAGCGGGGGCAACAGAGCGTGAGCAAGGATTTTGCCGTCTGTCGTTTACCTGCCACAGGGGACGGTGCGTTCCGCCATAGCCGGTTATGACCGGACAATGGCGCCCCTCACGATGTTGTCTTTGCCCCGACGAGGGGTTAGATGACGCCGCGTTGGCAATGGCGATGTGTGCGTTGGGAGGCGGATGGTTGTCGGTGAGCAGATTTGTCACGTTCCCAGCGTGCCTGCGACCCTTTATCGACAAAGAGCGCAACGGGCCCGATGAACCCCGATGGCCGCTCCAAGCTGATTGATCGAGCGATCGGACCCCGATCGCCAATATAGGTTCACTTCCCGTCCGGGCTTTTTGGCGCGGGCGGCTCAATACCGGAAACCACCATGATTCTTGCCGCCATCCTGCTTGCCGGCTGTGCTCTATGGGCCCTCGGAGAAGCCATTATGCTCACCGGCGCCCAGATTACGGTGGCGGGGGGGACTGTCACCACGGTGGGCATGGTGCTGGCCGGCTGCGGCATCTGGACGCTCAAGGACCTGCCCGGCATGGTCAAACCTGGGCGCGTGGGAATCGCGCTTTGCGCCTTCGGGGCGTTTTCCTTTGCCATGGTGATGATCATCGTTCTGACCTCGGGGGTGCTCGGGGCCATGGCGGAGGGGACGGTGGGGCATGCCGATATCGTCTTTACCCCCTTCTACCTGCTGGCGCTGGTGTTCGTGGTGGCGGGGCTCACCGCCTTTGCCATCCATTTCAGCAAGGCGCCCGGCGCGCCGACGACGGCGGCGCTGGTGCCGGCTGGGCTGGCGATCGGGCATCTGGCGCGGATCTTCGTGCCCGATCTTGCCGTCTACCATGAGACGCTCTCGATCGCCCTCGCCCTCTATCTGGGCTGGCTGGGCGTGCGGCGCGTGGCGCTGAGGACGACGGCGCCGGCGGCTTAAAGCGCGGAAATGGCCGTCGCCAGATCGATGTCCTTTTGCGTGACAGCGTTCTTGTCGTGAGTCTTGAGCGTGATCGTCACGCGGTTGTAACTGTTGGACCAGTCCGGGTGATGGTTGGCCTTTTCGGCCAAAAGCGCCACACGGGTCATAAAGGCGAAAGCCTCGGTAAAATCCTTGAACTTGAAGCTTCTCGATATGGCGCCCGCGGGCGTTTTCTCCCAGCCCTCAAGGCGGGACAGCGCCGCATCGAGATCGATCGCGGGGTGATCATTGGACATATCGCTCATCCTTTTCTCCTCGCCCGGTGCGGGGATGCACGGGATCGGCGCGCCATTGTCGGCCCAGGACGCGCGGATCACAAGGCGTGATCGGGCGGCTTGCGGTCAGCGGCAATGAAAAGGAAGTGGTGCCGCTTGCGTGACTCGAACACGCGACCCCATCATTACGAATGATGTGCTCTACCAACTGAGCTAAAGCGGCTTGGCCCGGAGGCGGATGGGCGTCCTTTTACTGGGGGTGCGGGTAATTCGCAAGGGCAAAGGCGGGCAGGGACGGCTTTTTCAGGATGAAGGTTGAGGTTGCGTTTGAGCCGGCTCGGCGGGGGCCGGAAGGGGATCGGGCGTGGCTTGGGAAGGAGCACGCGTGAGGGCGCGGGTTTCCAGGGGAACCTTCCATTCGAAGGCGTCCAGGCGCCCGGTGACCGGAGAGGCAGGGGCCCAATCGTCCGAGGTGATGCCATCGGTGGTCCAGGCCGGGTCGGCAGGGGCGTTGACGGCTCGGGAAAGCCATTCGCGGGCCTTGCCCTGATCGCCGGACTGGCCTTCCTCGATCTCGGCCATCAAAAGGCACATCTGGCGGGTGGGGGAATTGCCGACAAACGGGGCGAGCGCGTTGCGGGCGGTGCTCCAGTCATAGGCGTCGATGGCGGCGCGGGCGAGGACGATGGCGGCAGCCGGGTGGCTGTCGGGGGTTTCGATCAGGGCTTGGGTGCGTTTCAAGCGCTCGAGCGCCGAGGCGCCCGGCTTGACATGGGCATAAAGCGTCGCCGCGTCGGGGTGGTGGCTGGCGCGCCAGACGCGGCGCAGGAGCGAAGACGCCCGGCGCGTGTCGCCGCGATTGATAAGAATGCGGGCGGCCACCAGCGCAGCGGGCACGAAATCGGGAATGGCCTTCAAGGCCTTGTTGGCGTGTTCATAGGCGGTGTCGGGCTCTGTTTCCTCAATGGCCAGGGCGAGCGCGGTTTCCAGCACGCCCTGGCGGCGCTTCTTGGCGGCTTTTTGCGCCCGCGTGCGGGCGGGGAGCGAGGCGCTCATGTCGAGGGCGTCGGCCCAGGCGCCGCGCGTGGCAAGATCGTCGAACACGGCTTCGGACGCCCAGTCGAGGCTGGGGGAAATGGCCAGGGCCTTGCGCGCGAAGGTGATGGCGGCGGCGGAGCGGTTCTGGGTGCGGGCCTGCTCGTAGAGCCCAGAAAGCGCGGCGAGCGCGGTGCGATCACTCGAGATCAGCGCGCGGTAATGCTCGCGGGCCGAGGAGAGGTCGCCCAGGGCGAGTTCGGCGCGGGCTTCGAGGAGCTGGGCAGCCGGGTTGTCGGGGAGCTTGGTCCTCGCATCGCGGGCCAGCATGCGGGCGCGGGCGAATTCGCCGGCCTGGAGCGCAATCATGCCGTCCGAGAGCGCTTCGACGCCGGCGCGTTCGCGGCGGCGGGCATTGGCGCGGGCGATGGCGGCGGGCGCGCCGATCACCCGGCGGATGATGGCCCAAAGGACGATGGCCAGGACAATGATGGCGATGACCACGAAGAGCGCCGTACCCAAGTCGGGGCTCATGCGCCAGGAGCCGAAGGCGATTTCGACGGTGCCCGGAAGCGCGATGAGCCAAGCGGCACCCAGCGCGACGATAAGGCTCAGGGCGAGATAATAAACGAGACGGATCATTGGGCGGCCTCCGCCGGGGTAGCGGCAGGATCGGCGGAACGAACGGTTTCAAGCAGGGCCTGGGCGAGCTGAGCCCGGGTCAGCGCCTCGGCGAAACCGGGAGCGGCTTGCTGCATGGGCTGCGGAAGGGCGGCAAAGGCAGTTTGCGCACCAGCCAGATCGCCGGCGGCGAGGGCGGCTTCGGTGCGGCCGACGAGGCCTTGCGGCGAATCGCCATCGGTGGGGCGCAGGGCGAGAGTCGAGGCGGCCTGATCGAGAAGCGTCTGGGCCCAATTGGCCTGCGGGTCGCGCGGGGTGGCGGCGAGCATGGCGGGGATGGCGGCGCGGAAATCGGCCAGAAGCGTTGCCGGCGGGGTGACGCCGGTGGCGGCGGCGTCATGGGTCGGCGCGGGGATTTCGAGCGCGGGCAGCAGCGTTTCGACCTTGGCGAGCTGGGTGGCAAAGGGCGCGCCCGAGGCAATGGCGGTTTCGAGCGCGCCGAGCGCTGCGGGGAGCCGGGCGATGCGGTCGCGCTCGGAGGCAACGGCCTCGAAATCGGACTGGTCGGCAATCCGCGCATCGAGATCGTCCAGCCGGGTCATTGCCAATTCGAGCGCAGGGGCGGCTTCGGCGACCTGCGGCTCGATGGCGTCGAGCCGTTCGGTGAGCGCGGCTACCTGGCTTGAAAGGCCCGAGAGGTTCTGGGCGACGTCGGTGACCTCATCGCCCGAGGCCCCGGCGGCGACGGCCTCGATGCGGGCGGAAAGATCGGAAATCTGGCTGGCCAGGGCGTCGAGGTCGGCCTGGACGGCGAGACCTTCGGTGGAGACTGGCTCGGGCGGCTCCAGGGTCGAAACCTGGAGCTGGAGGTCTTCGAGGCGGGTTTCGAAATCTGCGGTCTCGCCGGCGCGCTCAGTGAGGCTGGCTTCAAGCTCGGCGGTACGCGATTGAAGCGCCGAGAGGGCGGACGCGTCGGCGGCGGCCTGGGGCCAGAGACCGAAGCTGGCGAGCCCATAGGCCAGGGCAACCCCGATCAATCCGCCTCCGGCGGCGGCGATGAGCAGGGCACCGACAGGAGTGGCAGGTTCTGCCGACGCGGGGGCAGGCCCGGCCGGCCCGGCCGGCTCGGACGGGATGGCTTCGGGGCGGGAAGCGGTTGGCTTTACCGAATCGGCTTTGTCCGGCCCAGGTTCCGATTGCCCGCTTTTGAGGGCGGCGTCGGTCTTGCTGGTCTCGGAAGCGGCAGGCTGGTCGGCTGCGTTTGGTTCCCGAGCGGGGTTCGGCGTCGGCTCGGTCGGGTCGGCGGCCTGGGACGCGGAGGCTTCCTTTTGCGCCGGCTTGTTGGAGGTGCGCGGCTTGGCGTCGATGATCGGGGGTTTGACCGGACCGGATTTCTTTTCGACCATCTCTGCCTGCCTCATCTGGTTGGTGTCGGGCGGGTTTCGTATTGTTTTTGTGCCGGCTCCCGGTCCGCGCGTCCCACGAGCCTTTGGCCATCATGGACTGATTTGATCCTGGGAAAAAGCCAGCGCCAGGGTCATCATCGCTTCCTGGCTGGGTGCGTCGGCAAGGCCGATGCGGGGGAAATGGGCGTCGATCAGCGGCTCGGCAACCTTTTCGGAAAGGCACAGGCACGAAAGGGAACGCCGCACCTGCTCGTATTGGCTGCCCGACACAAGGCCGGCGAAGATCTCGGCGGTGCGGCGCGAATAAAAAACCGCGCCGGCAATCGCGCCATCGATAAGATGCTGGTCGAGACCGGGCGGGAGCACCGTGGCGGCGCACATCTGGTATAGGATGCGCGTCTCGACCTCGATTCCGGCTTCGGCCAGCCGGCCGGCAAGATCGCCGCTCTGATGGAGGGGGGCGGGATAAAAGATCGGCCCGGCGGGTTTGTCGGCCAGGATGATGGCGCAGAGATCATCGAGCGTGCCGCCGGCGGCGGAAATCCTCTCAAACCCCACGGCGCGGGCTTCGGCAGCCGTATGATCACCCACCGCATAGACCGGAAGATTGGCAAAACGCTCGCCTTGGGGATGGGCGGCGAGGGCACGCACTCCATTGGCCGAGGTCACGGCGAGCGCGGCGAAGGGCGCCGCATCGGGGATGTCGGCGCCGGTGAAACGGGCTTCGAGCATGGGCGCAACGATGGGTTCCAGCCCCAGCGCCGCAAGGCCGGCGGCGGTGCGCTCGGCATCGGGATGGGGGCGGGTGACGAGAATGCTACGCGGCGCCATCGCCCTAGCCTTTGAGCCGTTCGATAAACTCAGGGCCGGCCTCGGCAAGCAGTTTTTCGCCCAGACGCGTGCCCAGATCGACGCCGGCATCGGCGTCGGCGCTCAATTCGGCCTCATAGACTTCCGCGCCGTCAGGGGAGAGGATCTGGCCGAAAAGGCTCAGCTTGCCATCCGCAAGGGTCGTAAGGGCCGCGATGGGGGTGCGGCAGGACCCATCCATGACCTTGAGGAAAGCGCGTTCGGCTTCGACTTTCACTCGTGTCTCGGGATCGTCGAGCAGTTCGACAAAACGCCGGGCGGCGCCGTCATCGGCGCGGGTTTCGATGACGATCGCCCCTTGCGCCGGGGCGGGAGGGAAATGGGCGAGATCGAGCGTGTGGGTGACGCGATGGGCCTCGCCCAGCCGGTTCAATCCGGCCATGGCGAGCAGCGTTGCGTCGGCCACCCCATCGGCAAGTTTTTTAAGCCGCGTCTGGACATTGCCGCGGAACTCGACAGTGCGGAAATCGGGGCGGAAGCGCTTCATCTGGGCGCGGCGGCGCAGAGAGGACGACCCGATCACCGCGCCTTCGGGCAGGTGGTCGGGGCTCTTGGCGATCAGCGATAAAAAGGCATCGCGCACGTCTTCACGCGGCAGATAGGCGGGCAGGATCATGCCCTCGGGCAGAGTGGTGGCCACATCCTTGGCCGAATGGACGGCAAGATCGATCTCGCCGCTGGCCAGCGCGATCTCGATCTCCTTGGTGAACAGGCCCTTGCCGCCCACCTCGGACAATGGGCGGTCCTGGATGATGTCGCCGCTGGTCTTGATCACCTTGATGGCGATGGCCTCGGCCTCCAATCCATGCAGCGCCATCAGGCGGTCGCGCACCTCCTCGGCCTGGCGAAGCGCCAGGGGGGATCCGCGGGTGCCCAGGGTAAGGACGGGGGTGGGGGCAGAAGATTGCAATATGGCCTCGCAGGTGTCACAGATGTGCGCGCGTTTTTACAGGAACGCTTTAAACGCTTGGGGAGCGGATTGCGATCCGCCTTCTGCCATCAGACCACAGCCTTAGGCCAGAGACCAGATCGCCGCAATGGAACGCGATACGCTCGTTTTGGGGATTGAGACAAGCTGCGACGAAACCGCCGCGGCGGTGGTCCGGCGCCGGGCGGACGGGGCGGGCGAGATCGTTTCCAACATCGTTCGCAGCCAGATCGAGGAGCACAGGGCCTATGGCGGCGTTGTGCCCGAACTGGCGGCGCGGGCCCATGTGGTTCATCTCGATGGGATCGTGAGGCGGGCGCTCAAAGAGGCGGGCGTGGAGCTCTCCGAGCTTGACGGAATCGCCGCAACGGCGGGGCCGGGGCTGATCGGGGGCGTCTTGGTGGGGCTCACCACCGGCAAGGCGCTGGCGGCGGCGAGCGGCAAGCCACTGCTTGCCGTCAACCATCTGGAAGGGCATGCGCTCACGGCGCGGCTGACCGATGGGGTCAAGTTCCCCTATCTGATGCTGCTGGTTTCGGGCGGGCATTCGCAGTTCGTTCTGGTCACGGGCGTGGGCGCGTACCAGCGTTGGGGCTCGACCATCGACGACGCGCTGGGGGAAGCCTTCGACAAGGCGGCCAAGCTTTTGGGACTGGGCTATCCCGGCGGGCCGGAAGTGGAAAGGGCGGCCGAGGGGGGCGATCCCGAGCGGTTCGACCTGCCGCGCCCGCTGCTCCGCGAAAAGCGTCTCGATTTCTCGTTTTCGGGACTGAAGACCGCGTTGCGGCTGGCGGCGGAAGCTGCAGCGCCGGTGTCGGACAAAGACATCGCCGATCTGTGCGCGAGTTTTCAGGCGGCGGTGACCGAGATCGTGGCGGTGCGCTCGAAACAGGCGCTGGAGCGGTTTGCAGATCTCTATCCGGATATGCGGCCGACATTCGTGGTGGCCGGCGGGGTCGCGGCCAACAAGGCGATCGGCGCAGCTTTACGGACAATTGCCGAGCAGGCAGGAGCCGAGCTGGTGATTCCGCCGCCGGCGCTTTGCACCGACAATGGAGCGATGATCGCCTGGGCGGGGGCCGAGCGGCTCGCCCTGGGGCTGGTCGATGGGCTCGATGCGGTGGCGCGCCCGCGCTGGCCGCTCGACCAATTGGGGGGCGCGGCTTGAGCGCGCGGATTTTCGTGATCGGTGCAGGTGCCTGGGGAACGGCGTTGGCGCAGGCGGCAGCGTTCGCGGGCCATGCCGTAACGCTTGTGGGGCGCGATGCCGCCGCTGCGGCCCAGATCAATAGTGAGCACCGTCTGCCCCGGTATCTGGGCGATATCGCGCTCGATGCCGGGCTTATGGCGCAGACCGATTTTGCCGGGCTTGAAGATGCCGATGCGGTGCTGATGGTGGTGCCGGCGCAGGCGACGCGGGCAACGCTTGGGGCGCTGGGCGGGGACATGCTGGCGGCGAAGCCGGTGATCCTTTGCGCCAAGGGGCTCGAGGCGGGAAGCAATGACCGGCAGAGCCAGATTCTTGCCGAGATGGCGCCCAAGGCCGAGCCGTTTGTTCTTTCTGGCCCCAGCTTTGCCCATGACGTGGCGGCGGGAAAGCCGACGGCGGTGACGCTGGCCGGTCCCGATGCCGCGCGCGCCGAGGAGATCGCGGCGCTGCTTGCCTCGGACTGTTTCCGCCCCTATGCGAGCGGGGACATCGCCGGGGTGGAGATGTGCGGAGCGCTCAAGAATGTCTATGCCCTTGGGGCGGGGGCGATCGAGGGCGCCGGGCTGGGGCTTTCGGCGCGCTCGGCGTTTCTGGCGCGCGCCTTTGCCGAAATGGGGCGAATGATCGTGGCGCTGGGGGGAAGCGAAGCGACTCTTGCCGGGCTTGCCGGGATCGGCGATCTGGCGCTCAGTTGCACTTCGGACGCCTCGCGCAATTACCGTTTCGGGGTGGCGCTGGGGCAGGGGCGGACGGTAGAGGTGATACGCGCCTCGGGCATGGGACTGGCCGAGGGGCTGTTCACCGCGCCGGTCGCCAAGGCGGTGGCTGAGGTCGAGGGGATCGACGCGCCGCTGATCGAGGCGGTGGAAATGCTGATTTCGGGGCGGGCACGGATCGAGGCGATCGTGCCCATGCTGATGAGACGACCACTCAAGAGGGAAGGCTAGAGATGACAAAAATGTTCGCGGTGACCGCGTTCGACAAACCCGACTATCTGGAAAAGCGGCTTGAAGTGCGCCCGGCCCATCTCCAGTTCTGGGAAGACAATGCCGATGCCATGGTGCTGGCCGGCCCGTTCCTCGACGAGGACGGCAAGGCGATCGGCTCGATGATGGTGGTGACCGCTGCCGACCGCGATGCCGCCCAGGCGCTGGTGGCTCGGGATCCTTATGCCCAGGCCGGGGTGTTCGAGAGCGTCGAGGTGCGGCCCTGGAACTGGGTCATCAAGCGGCCGGAGGGGCTCTGAGCCATGGCATACTGGCTTTTCAAGTCCGAACCGGAAACCTGGGGCTGGGACGATCAGGTCAAAAAGGGCGCGCCCGAAGAGTGGAGCGGAGTGCGCAACTACCAGGCGCGCAACAATATGCGGGCGATGAAAAAGGGCGAGCTCGGGTTTTTCTACCACTCGGTAAAGGAAAAGGCGGTGGTGGGGATCGTGCAGGTCGCCAATGAGATCCACCCCGATTCGACGACCGATGATCCGCGCTGGGAATGCGTGGACGTCGAGGCGGTGCGCCCCTTCGCTCGGCCGGTGACGCTCGATGAGATCAAGACGGTGCCCGAACTCGAAAAGATGGTGCTGGTCAACAATTCGCGCCTCTCGGTGCAGCCGGTGAGCGAGGCCGAGTGGACGCTGATCTGCAAGATGGGCGGCGTCGAGCCCTAGGCACGATTGGCGATCGGGTCGAATCGCGCGCACAATCGGCACGTCTGCGGCGGACTGATTCGGAGGCGTGGGGCATCCGGGCTGCCGTTGAGGGAGGACGCGATGGATTATCTCAACGTCAACTGGCTGGGCGTTCTGCTCGCAATGATCGCCGCGATGGCGCTCGGGGCGGCCTGGTATATGGTGCTGTCAAAGCAGTGGATCGCGGCGACCGGCAAGACCGTCGAACAGATCATGGCCGGCTCGGGCGGGCAAGCGGCACCGTTCATCTGGGGCGCCGTGATGCTTTTGGTCATGGCCTATTTCCTGGCGCTCTTCACCCGGATGATCCTTGGGGAGATGAGCGTTGGCAACGCGATTACCGTAGGGCTGCACCTTTGGGTGGGTTTCCTTTTGCCCGCCATGATCCTCAACCACCGCTATCAGGGTATGAGCTGGTCCCTGGCGGTGATCGACGGCGGATACCTGCTGGGTGTCATGATCGTGGAGGGCGTGGTGCTGGGGCTCCTGGGCTGAATACGCAACGCTCCCGAATATTTTTTTCATCGAGCTGTTGAAACTGGCCCGGTGCAAAACCGGGCCGGTCACGCCCTGCCGTCCGGGCATAGCCGGGGCAGGTGCGGCAGATTGCCTGCCGGCATGCGTCAGTCATCGAATCGCCCGATTCGATGGCGAAGTCATCACGGAGCCGTGATGGGTCCAAGCTATGCATTTTTGGAAACAGAGGCATGCAGGAACCTTCAGGGTTTGCCATCGTTTGGCGCTGGCTTGGCCTCGTTCCGGCGTTGTAATTGAAAGACATTCGGCGCGCGGCCACCGGGCGCCGTTGCCCGAGTACAAGAGTTCATGCACCCTATTGCTGCTAAGACCTTTTCGCCGTCGCGCCGTTTCATTCTGGGCGCCCTTCCCGCAAGCTTCCTTCTGAGCACCACAGCTCTGGGGAGCCTTTTGGCACAGGACGCGCCGCCGCCTGAAGAGGCGCCGGCCCCCGCACCCGAAGGGCAGGAATTTTCCTTCGATCTTTTGACCGAATGGATGCGCGCCAGGGCCGGCGAAGCCTATCAGGCGCCTCCCACCGATCTTCCCGGCCCGTTCGCCGAACTCGATTACGACGGCTACCGGCACATCCAGTTCGATGTCGAAAGGGCCCGATGGTCCCAAGAGGGCGACCAGTTCCGCGTGCATGCCTTCCATCCCGGATGGCTCTACAAGGAACGGGTGGACCTGTTCGAGGTGGTCGATGGCGTGGCGCGCCCGTTCGGTTTCGGGTTCGACGATTTCCGCTATCAGGGGCCGGTCGAAGGCATCGAAGAGGGCGACACCGAATTCCCCGGTGTGGTGGGTTTCCGTCTCAACTACCCGCTCAACCGCCCCGGATATTTCGACGAACTGATCTCGTTCGTGGGCGCGAGCTATTTCCGTGCGCTGGGACGGGACAATTTCTACGGGCTGAGCGCCCGGGGCCTTGCCATCAACACCGGACTTGCCGCGAGCGAGGAATTCCCGCGCTTTTCCCAGTTTTATCTCGAGCGACCGCAGCCGGGGCAGCGCAACGTCGTCGTCAATGCCGCGCTCGACAGCCAGAGCGTCACCGGCGCTTTCCGGTTCGACATCCGGCCGGGTGGAGAGACCCATATAGAGGTGACCGCGCGGCTGTTCTTCAGGGCCGATATCGAGCAGCTCGGCATCGCGCCCATGACTTCGATGTTCCTCTATTCGGAAACCAACCGCTCGCAATTTGACGATTACCGCCCGCAGGTCCATGACAGTAATGGGCTGGCGATCTGGCGCGACGGAGGCGATCGGCTCTGGCGGGCGCTCAACAATCCGCCCCAGCTCGGCAGCTCTTATTTCGCAGAAACCAATCCGCGCGGCTTTGGCCTTTTCCAGCGCGACCGTGATTTTGCCGAGTATCAGGACGCCGAGGCCCATTACGAACGCCGGCCCTCGCTGCTGATCGAGCCCATCGGGGATTGGGGCGCGGGCAATGTGCGGCTGGTGGAGATTCCCTCGGACCAGGAGGTCAACGACAATATCGTGGCGTTCTGGATTCCCGAGCGGCCAGCATTGGCCGGCGAAGAGCACGAATACCGCTATCTGATGCGTTGGGGCGATCTTGCGCCCGATGAATCGCTCGACATCGCCCATGTGCTGGAAACCCGCACCGGGCACGGGGGCGTGTCGGGCATTGAGAATGCGCCCGATCTGCGCAAATTCGTGGTCGATTTCCAGGGCGGCATGCTTGGGCGCGTCGAAGCGGGGAACGAAGACGTCGAACCGGTCGTTACAGTGTCCGGCGGGGAAATCTCCTCACTCGTGCTCAAGAAAATCGACGGCACCGATATCTGGCGCCTTGTCATCGACGTGACCGTTACCGGCGGTCAGGCCATCGAGCTCGTGGGCCATGTTCGCGGGTTCGGCCAGAGGCTCACTGAAACCTGGCTCTATCAATGGATGGGTGAATGATGAACGAGTTCGATCCCCTTCCCCATGCGCCCATGCCCATGCCCAAGCAGCAGCTTGAGCGACCGGGCATGGTCCGCTCTGCGCTGATGCGCTTTTTCTCGATGTTCGTGCGCGACCCGATCGGCCTGCGCCGGGAGCACTAGGATATGGATCGGGTCCGCGCGCAGGCGCGGCTCTACCGGATCATTGCCTTCCTGCTCTCGCTCGGGCTGAGCGGGATCGCATCCTCGCTGTTCATCCAGTTCGCGGCCACCAACGGGCTCGACGCGCTCGATTTCGTCCGCCTCGTGCTGATCGCCATCTCGACGCTGTGGCTGGCCTGGGGGGCAAGCCAGAGCGTTGTCGGGCTGCTCTATCGCCCCAAGGTGCATGACGCTCGGCAGGCTGCCGAAAGGGTGCGGGGACGGACGGCAATCCTGGTCCCCATCTACAACGAAGATCCGGTCGAGACGTTTTCGCGGGTTCTGGCCATGGACCGCTCGATCGCCGGAGAAGGGATGAGCGGGCTTTTCGATTTCGCCATCCTGTCCGATACCCGCGATCCCCAGACGGCGCGGCAGGAAGAAATCTGGTTCGCCCGGCTTCTCGAGGAGAGCGGTGGCAAGGGGCGCATGTTCTATCGCCGCCGGGCCGAAAACACAGGAAAGAAGGCCGGCAACATCGAGGACTTCATCACCCGCTCGGGCGGGGCGTATGAATTTTCGCTGATCCTTGATGCCGATAGCTTGATGGAAGGCAAAACCATCGTCGAGATGGCGCGGCGCATGGAGGCCGAGCCCCGGCTCGGCCTGCTCCAGACGCTGCCCCAGATCATCAATGCCCATTCGCTGTTCGGCCGCGCCGTGCAGTTTTCGGCAAGTTTCTTCTCGCCGGTTTTTGCGCGCGGCATTGCGCTCTTGGCGGGGCATGAAGGCCCGTTCTGGGGGCATAACGCGATGATCCGCACCCAGGCGTTCGCCAGCTCGTGCGGGCTGCCCGTGCTCAGCGGCAAGCCGCCTTTCGGCGGGCACGTGCTCAGCCACGACTATGTGGAAGCGGCGCTTCTGGCGCGCAATGGCTGGATCGTGCGGCTCGATACCGATCTTACCGGCTCGTTCGAGGAAGGGCCGGACAATCTTGTCGAATTCGCCAAGCGCGACCGGCGCTGGTGCCAGGGCAATCTCCAGCATATCAAGCTCTTGGGGGCGCCAAAGCTTTCGGGGTGGAGCCGGTTCGTTTTCGTCCAGGGCATCCTTGCCTATCTCTCCTCGCCCATCTGGGCGGCCTTTTTGATCCTGAGCCTCGTTGCGCCCTATTTCGCGCCGGCACCCGATTATTTCCCCGAGCCCTATCAGCTCTTCCCGGTGTTTCCTGACGATCAGACATCGAAAGCGATCACGCTTCTGGTGGGGATTTTCGGGCTTTTGATCCTGCCCAAGCTTTTGATTCTGGCCCAGGCGATCTCGGCCGGCCGGGTGGCGCGCCATGGCGGGGCAGGACGGGCAACCGTTTCAGTGCTCGTCGAGATCGTGCTTTCGAGCATCATCGCCCCGGTGATGCTGCTGTTTCAGACCCGCTCGGTGTTCCAGGTGCTGACCGGAGCGGATGGGGGATGGCCGGCGACCCGGCGCGGCACCCAGGCGCTGCCTCTGTCCGATGCCTGGATGGCGAGCCGCACCATGGTCCTGATCGGCGTGACCATGCTGGCGGGCGCCGCTTATTTTACCCCCGCGATTCTCGTGTGGCTGGTGCCGGTGGCCGGGCCCATGGTGGTCGCGCCGCTTTTGATCTGGATTTCGTCCAAACCGTTCGAAAGTTCGATCTTTCTTGCACCCCAAGAATGCGATCGCTCGCCCATTGTGGCGGAACGCGATGCTATTGTTTCCTCATGGATTGGCGGCCGGAGCGAGCCTGGCCATAAAAGCCACGCGGTGAGGGAAGGCGCGCCAACGCATGCATAAACGCCATAGCCGGCTGATGCCGGAATTGCCGATGCGCTCGGTCCGCGATCCGCGCATCGACGTGTTGCGCGGACTGGCGCTGGTGATGATCTTCATCAACCACGTGCCGGGCAATGCGCTGGAACATTTCACCAATCGCAATTGGGGATTTTCCGACGCCGCCGAAGCGTTCGTCTTTCTTTCGGGCACGGCGGCCGGGCTCGCCTATGCGTCGGGGTTCCTGAGCGCGCCCTACTGGCCCGGCATCGCCAGGGTCTGGGCGCGGGCGCGGACGCTCTATTTCGTGCATCTTTCGACGACCGCCATGGCGATCGGCATCTTTGCGGCGGCAGCGCTCTGGTTCGGGCTTTACGAGCTTTTGACCACCATCAACCTGCGGCCCGCTTTCGCTAACCCCCTGGCTGTGCTGATCGGCATTCCCCTACTGGGACATCAACTCGGCTATTTCAATATCCTGCCGCTCTATCTCACCTTGCTGCTGGTGACCCCGCTGTTGCTCTGGGTGGGACTGAGGCGTCCTTATCTCCTGCTTGCCGCTTCGGTGATCGTCTGGGTGCTGGCCGGGCAATTCCGCATCAACCTGCCCAACTATCCCAATCCGGGCGGCTGGTTCTTCAATCCGTTTTCCTGGCAGATCATATTCGTGCTTGGGCTTTTGACTGGGATTTTCCTCAAGCGCGGCGAGCGTTTCGTGCCCCGGATCGGCTGGCTGATGTGGCTGTGCGGCGCCTGGCTGGTTGCCACGATCATCTGGAAGCATGTGCCCGGAGTTGGGCCGGTTGCCAACCGCTTCATGGCGGAGCTGGGCAACGCCGGGGTGCCGTTCTATCTCGTCTCGTTCGACAAGACCTATGCCGCGATGCTGCGGCTGAGCCATTTCCTGGCGCTGGCCTACATTCTTTCCTGCTTTTCCTGGGTCTATATAGCCTCGGAAAGCCGGTGGGCCGAGCCTTTTCGTCTTTTGGGACAGAACGGGCTTGCGGTTTTTGCCACCGGATCGGTGCTGTCTGTGCTGCTGCAGGCCGTCAATGCGGGGATCGAGCGGAGCCTTCTGACCGATCTGGTGCTGATCGGGGCTGGGCTCGGGGTGCAGTTCGCGCTGGCCTATGCGCTCAGGGTCACCAAGCGGGCGCAGGCGAACAAGAAGGCGATAGCGGCCAAGGCGGCGCCTTAGAAATCGGACGAGATGCCCTTGATCTCCCAATCGCCGTAGCGGGCGGGGTCGAGGCCGCCGCGGCCGTCGATTTCGCGCGGGGCGGCAGAGGTTTTGGCATCGATCTCGGCGCGGCGCGCCTTGGCTTCCTCGAGCGCTCTTTTGGCGATTTCGGGGTCCGGACGCTTGGTATTGAAGGCTGTGATCATGGGGATATTGCCGGTATTGAACGAAGAGTTTAGGCCCATGAGGACTTGTGGGACGCCTCCGGGGTTCCCATCATAATAGGCGACCACTGTTTGTGAAAGTCGGACGATGATGAACGCATTGCGAACCACGATCCTTCTGGCCGGCATGACGGCGCTGTTCATGGGCGTGGGCTATCTGATCGGCGGCACGGGTGGCATGGCCATCGCCTTCCTGTTCGCGCTGGGCACCAATGCCTTTGCCTATTGGAATTCGGACAAGATGGTGCTCTCGATGCAGGGCGCCAAGGAGATCGATCCGCGCTCGGCGCCCGAGCTCTATCAGATGACCCAGCGGCTGGCCGACAATGCCGGGCTACCGATGCCCAAGCTTTACCTCATCGAAACCGACCAGCCCAATGCGTTCGCGACCGGCCGCAGCCCGGAAAAGGGCGTGGTGGCCGTGTCCTCGGGGCTCGTCAAATATCTCGACAGCCGGGAAGTGGCCGCGGTGATCGCGCACGAGCTTGCCCACATCAAGAACCGCGATACGCTGACCATGACGGTGACCGCGACGCTGGCCGGTGCGATCTCGATGCTGGCCCAGTTCGGGCTGTTCTTCGGCGGCGGGCGCGACAACAGCAATCCCCTTGGCGTCTTCGGCACCATTGCCATGGTGATCCTGGCTCCCATCGCCGCGATGCTGGTGCAGATGGCGGTGAGCCGGACGCGGGAATACGAGGCCGACAAGGACGGCGCGGCGATCTGCGGCGATCCGACCGCGCTGGCCAGCGCGCTCGAAAAGATCTCGGCCATCGGCAAGCGCACGGTCAATGTGGCGGCCGAGCGCGCCCCGGCCATGGCGCATATGTACATCTCCAACCCGCTGTCGGGGGCACGGATGGACAATCTGTTTTCCACCCACCCCAATGTGGAAAACCGCATCCGCGCCCTGATGGACATGGCACGGGTTTCCGGCGGAGGCGGTGGTCAAACGCCGCGCAGCCGGGTAAACCCCGTCGAGGCCAATGTCCGGCCCGGCCAGAGCTGGCGTACGCCCGGCACGCGGCCGCGTGGGGACGATGGCGGAGCGGCCGGACCCTGGGGATAGGTTTTTGACGAATAAACACGATCTGCCCGGCCTCAAGCTTCGGCTTGAGGCCGCTTTTCATCTCAGGCATGTGCTCGAGGGCAAGCCCTTCGCCCCGATCGGCGGCGACAGGCTGGCCGAGGGGCGCGACAGGGCGTTGGCAAACAAGATGGTCACCGTCGCCCTGCGCCGGCACGGGCAGATCGATGCCGTGCTCGAGGCGATGCTCAATAAGGGCGTGCCGCAGCGAGCGGGCATTCTCGAGGCGGTGCTGCGGATCGGTGTGGCGCAGCTTCTCTACATGGACGAGATTCCGGCCCATTCGGCGATCCACCTTGCCGTCGAATCGGCGCGGGCCGACAAGCGCGCCGGGCGGTTCGACAGACTGGTCAATGGCGTGCTGCGCTCGGTCCAGCGAGAGGCCGGCAAGTTCTCGACGTTTCCCCACGATCTGCTGGTTCCCCAATGGCTGCAATCGCGTTGGCGTGCCGCCTATGGCGATGGGGCGATTGCAGCATTTTCTGAACGGCTTATCGAGACACCGCCGCTCGATCTGACCCTCAAGGCTCCCGATGAAGATTTGACGGCATCGCTGGGCGGCGAGCCGGTGCTGGGGGCGAGCGTGCGGCTCGCCTCGCGCGAGGCGAGCGTTGCCGATCTGCCCGGGTTCGCCCAGGGCAAATGGTGGGTGCAGGATGTTTCGGCTTCCGTTCCGGCCCGGTTGCTCGGGGTTAAGCCGGGAGACAAGGTGCTCGACCTTTGCGCGGCGCCGGGGGGCAAGACGGCGCAATTGGCGGCGGCGGGGGCCGAGGTCACAGCGCTCGACATTTCCGCCGAGCGCATGGAACGCGTGGCTGCAAATCTGGATCGGCTGGGGCTCGCGGCCGAACTGGTGGTGGGCGACGCGCTCGATTATCGGCCGGGCCCGGTGTTCGACGCGGTGCTGCTCGATGCGCCCTGTTCGGCGACCGGCACGTTCCGGCGGCACCCGGAGGTGCTCTGGCATCGGGATGAAAAGGGAATCGCCGAGCGCGTTGCGCTGCAGCGAAAAATGCTCACCCATGCCGCCGGCCTGGTCAAGCCGGGAGGGAGGCTCGTCTATTGCGTCTGTTCCCTCGAACGGGAAGAGGGCGAAGAGCAGATCGATTGGGCCAAATCGGCGCTGGGCGATTTCGTTCTCGATCCCATCGCCGCTTCGGAGATGGAGGGCTGGGACGCCCCACTGAGCGGCGAAGGCGCTGTGCGAATCACGCCGGCGCTGGACCTGCCGGGAAAAGTGGGGGGAGGCCTCGACGGCTTTTTCATGGCACGACTGATCAAAAAAGCCGGCTGAGGGGGCAAAATTCCCGCAGTTTTCCTGTGGTTAACGGCAAGTTGATGATACATTGGACCCTGCGAGTAGGGTTCGGGTATGGGCGTATTTGAAGTTTTGCGTTTCGGTCTGCGGCGGGCGGGCCTGGGGCTAGCCGACCGCACGGTGACCCACGCGCTGTTTTCATGGACATGGTCGGGAGCCGATGCCGGCAAGTTCGTGCCCCGGCTCGCCGAATTCCGCCCCGCCGACGCCCAGACGGTCATCGAGATGATGGAGGGCAAATATCTGCTCTCGGGACGCCTGGTGGAAACCGGCGGCCAATCCCCCTTTGCCGTCGATACCGAAGCCGACGATTGGTTCGAGGACCTTCATGGCTTTGGCTGGCTGCGGCACTTTTCGGCGCTGACCGATCCCGGCCAGCGCGCCTTTGCCCGCACCCTGGTGCTCGACTGGATCGCCCGGTTCGGCACTTTCGAGCGCGATGCCTGGGACGTGTTCATCACGGCCCGGCGGGTGCTCAACTGGCTCAAATCCTTTTCGCTGCTGGCCGAAGGGGCAACGGCCGAGCAGATGCGGGCCATTGCGCGCTCGCTTTCGGTACAGATCTCCTCGCTCAAGGTGCGGGCGGCGTTCGTCAGCGATCCGCTCGAGCGGCTGATGGTCGAGATCGCGCTGGCGGGCGCCGCGCTCAGCGAAAGCGAGGAGAGCCGGGAGCTGGCGGCTCACATCGAGCGGCTGGGAATGTTGCTGGAAGGCGGGCTCGACGATGACGGGCTGGTCAAATCCCGCAGCCCCTTCGCCCAGATCCAGATCCTGTCCGAGATCATTCCGGTCAACCAGGTTCTGGGGCAGCGGCATGGGACGGTTTCGTCGGGAATCGCAAGGCGTATCGAAGCCATGCACCGGGCGCTCGAAAAGCTGGTGCTGGGGACGCGCGAGCCGGTCTATGCCAATGGCTGCGGGCAGGTGCCGGTGGAACTGGTTTTGGCCATCGCCGCGCAATCGGGCGTGCGCGCCACCGGGTCGGGACTGTGCGGGGGGTATGGGATCCTGGTCGACGGTCCGGGCAAGGTGGTGGCCGATTCGGGCCAGGTCCCGCCGGTCGAATTTGCCGCCGATGCCCATGCGGGGGCGCTGAGCTTCGAATATGCGTGCGGCTCGACACTGGTTGCGGGCAATTGCGGGCCGGCGCCGGGGCAGTTGGCCGAAAGCCGCAACCTCTTCCGTCACACCTCGGCCCATAGCGCGCCGACCATCGAAGACATATCGAGCGCCGGGATCGGACGAAGCGGAGCGCTGCAGTTGCGCGGCGCGCCGCCGCAAATCACACTCGAAGCCCAGGAAAACGCTGTCGAGATGCGCTCGGGCGCCTATCGCGACCGGTACGGTCTCGACATCGTGCGGCGCCTGACGCTGATGGGGGGCGGGCAGACCCTGGTGGGGCAGGACAGGTTTATGGCCGCCGGACGGACGGCGCGCCAGCAGGGCATGTTCTCGATCCGCTTTCACCTCGCCCCAGGGGTGGTGACCGAGCGCTCGAGCGGTGAAGACCTGATCCGCATGATCTATCGCAATGGCGAAGCCTGGTCGTTTCTCTGGGAAGGAGCGTCGGCCGATATCGAGGACAGCGTGCGCCATTCGGCGCATTTCGGGCTGATCAAGACGCGGCAGATCGTGCTGCATGGCACCGCGCGCAACGAGGCGGAAATCGCCTGGGTGTTCACGCGGCAATCGTGATCGCACAGCGGAGCGCCATTGCGCCCAATAGCGCAGTTCCCACCCGGGCCGATCCGTGATAGGGCCGCGCCCATTCTTTCCCTTCAAGCAATCACGGCAGGATTTTCCATGGGCCAGGCGGGTGCAACCAAAGTCAAAAGGGCGCTGCTTTCGGTGTCCGACAAGACCGGGATCATCGAATTCGCGACGGCCCTGGCCGGGCTCGGGGTCGAGATCGTTTCCACCGGCGGCACGCGCAAGGCTTTGGCCGAAGAGGGGCTGCCGGTGATCGATATTTCCGAGGTCACCGGATTTCCCGAGATCATGGACGGGCGGGTCAAGACGCTGCACCCCAAGGTGCATGGCGGGCTCTTGGGCATCCGCTCCAACGACGCGCACAAAAGCGCCATGCGCATCCATGACATCTCGCCCATCGATCTGGTTGTCGTGAACCTTTATCCGTTCGCCGAAACCGTCGCCAAGGGCGCCGCCTATGACGAGGTGATCGAAAACATCGACATCGGCGGGCCGGCGATGATCCGGGCGGCGGCCAAGAACCATGGGGACGTGACGGTGATCGTCGATCCGGCCGATTATGCCGATGTGCTGGCCGCCCTCAAGGAGGGGGGCGAAGTGCCCTATCCGCGCCGGCAGAAATATGCGGGCAAGGCCTACGCCCGGACGGCGGCCTATGACGCGGCGGTCTCGAACTGGTTCGCCAACACCCTCGATGTGCCCGATCTTGCCTGGCGCAGCTTTGCGGGGCGCTTGCGCGAAACCATGCGCTATGGCGAAAACCCGCATCAATGGGCGGCATTCTATACCGACGGGTCCAACCGGCCGGGCGTTGCGACGGCGACCCAGGTGCAGGGCAAGCAGCTTTCGTTCAACAACATCAACGATACCGACGCAGCGTTCGAACTGGTAGCCGAGTTCGATCCCGAAAAGACGGCGGCGGTGGCCATCATCAAGCACGCCAATCCGTGCGGGGTGGGGCAGGGCGCAACGCTGGTCGAAGCCTATCAGGCGGCGCTCAAATGCGATCCGGTGTCGGCCTTCGGCGGCATCGTGGCGCTCAACCGGCCGCTCGACGAGGCGGCGGCGGGCGAGATCGTCAAGCTCTTTACCGAAGTGATCATCGCGCCGGGGGCCAGCGAAGGGGCGATCGAGATCATCGAAGGCAAGAAGAACCTGCGCCTGCTTGTAACCGACGCGCTGCCCGATCCCAAGGCCGAGGGGATGACCGTGCGTTCGGTGGCCGGCGGGCTGCTGGTCCAGACGCGCGACAATGCCAATGCCGATGATTACGAGCTCAAGGTGGTGACGCGGCGCGCGCCCACCGAAAAGGAAATGGCCGACCTGCTGGTCGCCGCAAAGGTCGCCAAGCACGTCAAGTCCAACGCCATCGTCTATGTCAAGGACGGGGCGACGGTGGGGATTGGCGCGGGGCAGATGAGCCGGGTGGATTCGGCACGCACGGCACACCGCAAATCGATCGATGCCGCGCAGGCGGCTGGGATCGAGGGGGCTTTGACGCAAGGCTCGGTCGTGGCGTCGGACGCGTTCTTCCCCTTTGCCGACGGGCTCGAGGCGCTGGTCGAAGCCGGAGCGACGGCGGTGATCCAGCCGGGCGGCTCGGTGCGCGACGAGGAAGTGATCGCTGCGGCCGACGCGGCGGGGCTGGCGATGGTGTTCACCGGCACGCGGCATTTCAGGCATTGATCTGGCGAGGGTGTTCCTGGCAGGCGCCGCGCACCCCTCATCCGACCCGGCTTCGCCGGCCCACCTTCTCCCTCAAGGGGAGAAGGGTATCCCGTGGGAGCGCTTCAGCAAGAGCTCTGGCGCCAGCCCAAATAGCCCCCTCTCCCCTTGAGGGAGAGGGCCGGGGTGAGGGGTGCGCTGAGCTTGCCGGGAGCACCGTAGTTCATCGTACTCGTCCGTTGCCAATTACGCCTCCGTCGCCACCTCGAGGGCGATTTCGACCATGTCGGTCAATGAACTCTGCCGTGCCTCGGCGTCGATTTCGGCGCCGGTGATCAGGCAATCGGTCATTGTGCAGATGGTCAGAGCCCGGGCGCCGAAGCGGGCGGCGAGGGTGTAGAGGGTGGCCGCTTCCATTTCCACGCCTAAAATGCCGTGCTCGATGAGCGGGGCATAGGCGTCGAGGCCGGAGGGGTGGTAGAAGATGTCCGAGGAGACGATGCCGCCCACATGCACCGTCTTGCCGTGGGCGCGGGCTGCGTCGTCGGCGGCGCGCAGGAGCGCGAAATCGGCGGCGGGGGCGTAGTTGTAATTGCCGAAGGCGCCCTTGACGATGGTGGAGTCGGTGGCGGCCGAAGCGCCGATCACCACGTCGCGGACCTTGACGTTGGTGTTGAGACCGCCGCAGGTGCCCACGCGGATCATGGTTTTGGCGCAATAGACGTTCAAAAGCTCATGCACATAGATGGCGGTCGAGGGCTGGCCCATGCCTGTGGCCTGGACCGAAACGGGCTTGCCGTTCCATGTGCCGGTAAAGCCCAGGCAATTGCGGACGGAATTGACCAGGCGCGCGTCTGAAAGGAAGGTTTCGGCGATCCATTTGGCGCGCAGGGGATCGCCGGGCAGCAGCACCGCTTCGGCATAGTCGCCAGGCTTTGCGTGGTTGTGCGGCGTCATCTTTTATCCCTTGGTCAAAACACTGGCGGGCAGCTTACTGCGCCCCTGCCGGGCAAGGCAATGGGCGGCTATTTTGCGCGGGAGCGCTTGGCAAAAGGATGCGATTGCAGTAGAGAGTTGGCCCAGTAGAGTACCCGCGGGTACGGTTAGGGAGAACGGTCATGGACAAGTTCACGACATTGACGGGCGTCGCCGCGCCGCTGCCGATCATCAATATCGACACCGACATGATCATCCCCAAGCAGTATCTCAAGACCATCAAGCGCACCGGGCTGGGAACGGCGCTGTTCGCCGAGATGCGCTACAATGAGGATGGCAGCGAGAAGGAAGACTTCGTTCTCAACAAGCCCGCCTATCGCAACGCCAAGATCGTGATCGCCGGCGACAATTTCGGCTGCGGGTCCAGCCGCGAGCATGCGCCCTGGGCGCTGCTCGATTTCGGCATCCGCTGCGTGATTTCGACCAGCTTTGCCGACATCTTCTATAACAACTGCTTCAAGAACGGCATTTTGCCCATCGTCGTCACCCCCGAGCAGCTCGAATTGCTGCTCGACGATGCCGAGCGCGGATCGAACGCGACGTTGACGGTGGATCTCGAGGCGCAGACCATTTCCGGGCCCGATGGCGGCACGATTTCCTTCGACATCGATCCAGCCCGCAAGCAGGTGCTGCTCGAAGGGCTCGACGACATCGCCATGACGCTCAAGAAGGACGAGACGATCGGCGGGTTTGAAGGCAAGATGGCCGAGAACCGGCCCTGGATCTGAGGGGCCGCCCAACCTGGAGGGGACGGGCCATGACCGAAATTCGCCTCACACTCGAGCCCAGCGATGCCGATTCCGGCGTGCTGACGAACCTTATCCGCAGTGCCAATACCGCGGCGGGCGCCGGGCCGGACCATTATCAGCCCGTCGGCTTTCTCATCCCCGATCCGCAAACCGGGGAAACCATCGGCGGGCTAACCGGATATGCCTTGTTCGAGTGGCTGTTCGTCCAGTTCCTGGCCGTGCCGGAAAACCTGCGCGGCCAAGGCCTCGGCAGCCAGTTGCTGGCGCGGGCCGAAGACTGGGCGAAAGAACGCGGGCTCAAGGGCATGTGGCTCGATACCTTCGCCTTCGGCGCGCCCGAATTCTACAGGGCGCACGGGTTCACCGAATTCGCGACCATCGAGGATCATCCGACCGGTTCGCGCCGCCATTTCTTTCTCAAGCGCTTCTAGTGCGCTTCTTTCTCCAGCAACGGTAGCTTTTCATGACGCACACCCTCTTCCTCCTGCCCGGCGACGGCATCGGCACCGAGATCATGGCCGAGGTCGAAAAGCTCATCGCCTATCTCAACGGCAAGGGGCTGACCGATTTCGCCTATGAAACCGGGCTCGTGGGCGGGTGCGCCTATGATGCGCACGGGGCGGCGATTTCCGAGGAGGACATGGGCAAGGCGCTGGCCGCTGACGCGGTGATCTTCGGCGCGGTGGGCGGGCCGAAATGGGACAACGTGCCCTATGACGTGCGGCCCGAAGCGGGGCTGCTCAGGCTGCGCAAGGATCTGGGGCTGTTTGCAAACCTTCGTCCCGCCATCTGCTATTCGGCGCTTGCCGATGCCTCGTCGCTCAAAAAGGAGCTGGTCGAGGGGCTCGATATATTGATCGTGCGCGAATTGACCGGCGGGGTTTATTTCGGCGAGCCCAAACAGATCACCGATCTGGGCAATGGGCAGAAGCGGGCGGTCGATACCCAGGTTTACGAGACCTATGAGATCGACCGGATCGCGCGGGTGGCTTTCGATCTCGCCATGACGCGGGGCAAGAAGGTCCATTCGGCGGACAAGAAGAACGTTATGAAGTCTGGCGTGCTCTGGGACGAGGTGGTGAAACAGGCCGCCAAGGACTATCCCGAGATCGAATTGCAGCAGATCCTTGCCGACAATGCGGCGATGCAGCTCGTGCGCAATCCCAAGCAGTTCGACGTGATGGTGACCGATAATCTCTTCGGTGACATCCTTTCGGACGCCGCGGCCATGCTGACAGGTTCGCTGGGGATGCTGCCCTCGGCGTCGCTGGGGGCGCCCGATCCGGAGACGGGGCGGCGCAAGGCGATGTATGAGCCCGTGCACGGCTCGGCCCCCGATATCGCCGGGCAGGGGATCGCCAACCCAATCGCGATGATCGCGAGCTTTGCCATGGCGCTGCGCTATTCGTTCGGGATGATCGAGCTGGCGAGCCGGCTCGAGACGGCGATTTCAGACGTGCTCGAGGATGGGCTGCGCACCGGGGACATCATGCAGACCGGGTGCCGGCGGGTGACGACGACCGAAATGGGCGATGCGATCATCGCCAAGCTGGGGTAGGTCTTCCTCGCGAGTTTCGGTGGGGGTTGAAAGGCTGCGCCCCCTCACCCCCGGCCCCTCTCCCACCAGGGGAGAGGGGGGCTCTTTTGGTCAGCATTTGAGTTCTTACTGAGACGCTGCCCGGGGCTACCCTTCTCCCCTGGTGGGAGAAGGTGGCTCGCGAAGCGAGACGGATGGGGGGGCGCGGCGCTGCCGCGCGCACTAGAGCCGTTCAGGATTTGATTGAATCAAATCCTTGGCTCTAACCCTTTGTTTTGTCGCGTGTCCGAACCGCAAAACCGTTTCCATCTCCGGTCTCGCCATGGACATGCTTTTGCTGGACACGCTCTAATGGCTGCGGACTATCCCCACACCTGCTTGAGCAACCGATAGCTTTCCAGCCGCTTGTCGTAGTCGTGAATGGTGGTCGAGATCATCACCTCGTCGGCGGCGGTTTCGGCGAGCTTTTCCTCGATTTTGGCCTTGACCGTTTCCGGGCTGCCGACGATCCAGAGATTGGACTGGCTTTCAACGAAAGCGCGCTCGGCTTCGGTCCAGGGATGGGCGTCGGCCGCTTCGGGCGGGGCGATCTTCTGGGGATTGTTGGTGCGCAGGCTGAGCCAGGTCAGTTCCATGGATTTGGACAGGTGTTTGGCTTCCTCGTCGGTGGGTGCGCAGATCACCGCGACGCAGAGAATGGCGTGGGGCTTTTCGAACTGATCGGAGGGGCGGAAGGCGCTGCGATAGGCATCAAAGGCCGGGCCGGCCGGGGTGGGGGAGAAGTGCGAGGCAAAGGCGTAGCCGATGCCGTATTGGCCGGCCATCTGCGCCGAGGCGCCCGAAGAGCCCAGGAGCCAGATGGGGGCGAGGTCGATTTCGCCGGGCACGACCTTGACGCGAGAGAGCGGGTGATCGTCGGGGAAGCCGCCGCGCTCGAAGGCGAGCAGCTCGGCGAATTCATGGGGGAAATCCTCGCCGCCCGTCGAGCGCAGGGCGCGCAGGGTCAGCCCGTCCGAACCGCCGGCGCGGCCGATGCCCAGATCGATGCGATCCGGGAAGAGGCCGTTGAGGGTCCGGTAGGTCTCAACCACGCGCAGCGGAACGTGATTGGGCAGCATGACGCCGCCGGCGCCCACGCGGATGCGCGAGGTGTTGGCGGCGGCGTTGGCGATCAGGATCTCGGGCGCCGAGGAGGCGATCGAGGCCATGCCGTGATGTTCGGCATACCAGAGGCGGACAAAGCCCATCTCGTCGCCCAGACGGGCGAGATCGAGGGTTCTGGCGAGGGCGTCCTGGGTGGAATAGCCTTGCGAGATCGGCGCAAGGTCCTGAATGGAAAGCGGAGGCAGGGTCATCGGGCTCATCTGGGTTCGGGAAGGGCCACCGTCAAGACGGCGAGTCGGGTTTGATCGTTAAAAGACGATAATCGGTTCTGTTGCCTTCCTGCAATTGACATCGGCGCATCGATGAGGTGCATTGCTCGCCATTCCCTGCGTAACGAGGACGTCCCATGATCCGCAAGCTTGCCGCATTGGCTATCGCCCTTCTGGCTGGCGCGGGAGCGGGACCGGCGCTGGCCCAGGGGCTGGAGCTGGACGAAATACGCGCCGGGGCGTTCTTCCATTCGGCCTATGGCGGCTTCCTGCCCACGGGCGACAATTGGGAGCTCACCCGGTTCGAGGACATCAAGTTTTCGGCGCTGTTCGCCTCGCCCGATATCGCGGCATTCGAATGGATCGGCTCGCCGCGCCCGGAAATCGGCGCGACGATCAATCTCCAGGGGCGGGAAAATCTCGTCCATGCCAATCTCAACTGGCAGATTCCGGTGTTCGAAACCCCGCTCTATCTCGAACTTGGGTTCGGCGCGGCGCTGACCGACGGGGCGCTGGACGGCGCGACGCGGCCCGAGCGCAATTTCGGCTGTTCGCTCAATTTCTACGATGCCGCTGGCATCGGGGCCAATGTGAGCGAGAACGTCACGGTGACGCTGCGCTACGAGCATATCTCCAATCTCGAGCTTTGTTCGCCCAATGACGGGTTGTCCAATTTGGGCTTGATGGTCGGCGTCAAATTCTAGTTGCGCGGCCAGTTGGGCGATGGCGGTCACCTCGTGGTCGCCCCGGCCTTGCGCCGGGTCCAATACACTCCGCGCTCAGGTGGAACCGCGGCGCTGCCGGTTACTGGATCCCGGGTCGGGCCCGGGATGACGGGGAGTCCCGGTTCGCGTTCCAATTCTCCGTGGCCACCCTTGGCAAAGTGACCGGAACCACGTATGTAACGGGCTCCGGACGGCAGGAGCCTTTTTCGTGGCATTAATGACCATGACAGTGCTGCTCAAAACAGTCGGCGCGAGCGCCGGCGCGATGCCGTTTATGGGTAAAACCACCACCAAAACCGCTTGACGCACTCCCCGGGCCAATCCTCCCGGCGGGGAGGGCGGCAAAGCACATAAAGGCCGAGCGGGCGGAACGCCCCGGCGCGGGAGGTGGGGTGAAAGGACAAAAATCGAAATGGGTTACAAGGTTGCAGTCGTAGGCGCCACCGGCAATGTGGGCCGCGAAATGCTCGACATCCTCGCCGAACGCAATTTCCCGGTCTCCGAGCTGGTGCCCTTGGCATCGTCGCGCTCGGTGGGCCGCGCGGTGAGCTTCGGCGACAAGATATTGAAGTGCAAGAACCTCGACGATTTCGACTTTACCGGCACCGATTTCGTTCTGATGAGCGCTGGGGGCGATATCTCCAAGCAGTGGGCGCCCAAGATCGGGGCAGCGGGCGCGATCGTCATCGATAATTCCTCGGCATGGCGCTACCACGAGGACGTGCCGCTGGTGGTGCCCGAGGTCAACGGGCATGTGCTCGACGCCTATATGGCGCGCAATGAACGCAAGAACATCATCGCCAATCCCAATTGCTCGACGGCGCAACTTGTCGTGGCGCTAAAGCCGCTGCACGATCTTGCGACCATCACCCGGCTGGTGGTTTCCACCTATCAGTCGGTTTCGGGCGGAGGCAAGGAGGCCATGGACGAGCTCTGGGACCAGACCAAGGGCATTTTCGTCAACGACCAGCCCGAGCCGAAAAAGTTCACCAAGCAGATCGCCTTCAACGTCATCCCCCATATCGACGTGTTCATGGAGGATGGCTACACCAAGGAAGAGTGGAAGGTTCTGGCCGAAACCAAGAAGATGCTCGACCCCAAGATCAAGGTGACCTGCACGGCGGTGCGCGTGCCGGTGTTCGTGGGGCATTCCGAAGCTGTCAACATGGAGTTCGCCAACCCCATCACCCCCGACGAGGCGCGGGACGCCCTGCGCGAGGCGCCGGGGATCGTGGTGCTCGATAAGCGCGAGAACGGCGGCTACATCACCCCGGTCGAAGCCAAGGGCGAGGATGCCACCTATGTGAGCCGCATCCGCGAGGACGTGACGGTTGAAAACGGGCTCGCCATGTGGGTGGTCTCGGACAATTTGCGCAAGGGTGCGGCGCTCAACACCATCCAGATCGCCGAAACGCTGATCGAGCGTGGCCTGATGGACAGGAAGGCCGCCTGATGCGTTGGGCGGCGCTTTTCACCGACCGGACGGACGGCGCGGATATCCGCGCCGCCCATACCGAAGCGCATCAAGCCTATTTGCGCAAATACAAGGGCAGGATTGCCCTCGCCGGGGCCTTGCGTCCCGAACCGGGCGGCGCGCCCTCGGGCGGGCTCTGGATTTTCGAGGCCGAGAGTCGCGCGGAAGTCGAACAGATCATCGCCGAGGACCCCTTCCAGATCCATGGATTGCGGGCGACGAGCGAAGTCTTCGCCTGGGGCACGGCTCCGGGGTTCGAGGATATCGAGATCGGGGCGCGGTAGCGGCCTGGTTGGAAGCTTGGCGAAGGCCTCACCCGCCGTTTTGCGTCGACCTCTCCCCCAAGGGAGAGGTTAGGCTGGGGCTCCCTCGTCCCGTTTGTCTCACGCAAGAGCGATATCCTGGGCCACCGCTGCGGCCCCTCATCGGACCGCTTCGCGGCCACCTTCTCCCCAGCGGGGAGAAGGACATCGGGTGCCGCCGCTCACGTTCACCTCTTCCTCTGGGCGAGCTCGCCCTGAAGCGGCGGGTGAGGGGCCTCGCCGCGTTCACCATGCGGGATGACAAGCCTTGTCACTCTGCGCTAAGGCAGGGCTCCTGTCTTTTCTTCGGAAGCCCGCCATGCCCTTGCGCGACGTGCTCATTGCCCTGGTCGTCGTCACGATCTGGGGCGTCAATTTCACGGTCATCAAGCTAAGCGTCGGAGAGTTGCCGCCGCTGCTGGTCGCGGCGCTGCGGTTTTTCTTTGCCGCCGTGCCGGTGATCTTTTTCGTCGCCCGGCCCCAGGCGCCGTGGCGGCTGGTGGTCGGCTACGGGCTTTTCATGGGCTGCGCGCTCTATGCGCTTTTGAACCTCGCGATCTTCATGGGGCTTTCCGCTTCGCTCGCTTCGCTGGCCCTGCAGGTGCAGGCGATGTTTACCATCGGGCTGGCGTTTTTCGTCTTCGGCGAAGTGCCGCGCCGGCTCCAGATGGTGGGCGCGGCGGTGGCGTTTGCCGGGATCGGGGTGATTGCCTGGGGCCATGGAGCGGACGGAGAACTGGTTCCCATCGCCATCTTGATGGTGGCGGCCTTGTGCTGGGGCACGGCCAATATCATTTCCAAAAAGGCCGGCGCGGTTCCCATGGTGCCCTTTACCGTCTGGGGCAATTTCTTCGCCTCGATCCCGCTCTTTGCCCTCTCGTTCGCCTTCGAGGGCGGGACGAGCGCCTTTGCCGGGCTGATGCCGCCGAGCTGGAGCGTGGTGGGACTGGTCGCGTTCCTCGCCTATCCGGCAACGCTTTTCGGCTTTGCCATGTGGAGCGGGCTGCTCTCGCGCCATTCGGCGGCGACGGTGGCTCCCTTCACGCTGCTGGTGCCCATCGCGGGGATCAGTTCGGGCGTGCTGATCCTGGGCGAGCCGATCTATCCGGTGGATATTGCCGGCGGGGTGCTGGTTTTCGCTGGGCTGATCCTCACTGTGGTCAAGCTCAAGCCAAGGCAGGCGGCAACCCAGCCGGTGGGGTGAGCGGATCTAGGGGCGTGAAAAGTCGCCGCTCTCCCCGTTCATGGTCCAGAGCTCGCCCGTTGAGATGTCGAACCAGGCGCCGTGGATCGAAAGCTGGTTCTCATCGACGCGGGATTTGACGAAAGGGAAGGTCAGGAGGTTGTTAAGCGACTGGCGGATGGCGATGCGTTCGAGCGCGGTCTGCTGTTCGGCCGGGGTCATCAGCGAATTGGCTTCGACCTTGTCGGCGACGTCCTTGACCATGGTCAGCCATTTGCCGATGAAGTCGCCTTCCGGGGCGTGACCGGCAGCGGTGGCGAGGGCGCCGGAAATGCCGCCGCAGCGGCCATGGCCCATGACAACGATATGGGCGACCTTCAAATGGATGACGGCGAATTCGATGGCCGAGGAGGTGCCGTGATAGGCGGCGTCGGGACCAAAAGGCGGTACGAGGTTGGCGACGTTGCGCAGAACGAAGAGCTGGCCGGGGCCGGCATCGAAAATGGTTTCGGGGGCCGAGCGGGAATCGCAGCAGGCGATCACCATGGTCGTGGGCTTCTGGCCTTCCTCGGCGAGGCTGCGATAGCGCTCGCTCTCGGCACTGTAGCGGCCCGCCATGAAATTGCGGTAGCCCTCGAGGAGGAAGGGGGGAAAGTCCTGCGCCATGGAGTTCATCCTTTCACGTCGATCGGTTTGCGATAGACCCTGGCGCGGCCAAGATCAATTGCTATGCTTGGCGCAAGAACCACAAAGGAGATCGGGCAATGGTGATTTATCGCTTCCTGTCGGGGGACGACGATTCGTCCTTTTGCCACAAGGTCACAAAGGCGCTGAGCGAGGGCTGGCTGCTCTATGGCGAGCCCCATTACGTGTTCGATGCGGTGGCGGGAAAGATGCGCTGCGGGCAGGCGGTGACCAAGGAGGTTTCCGACCAGGTTTACGACCCCGACAAAAAGCTCACCGACTACGCCTGATCGGCGTCGCCCCGCCAGGCCATGCCCATGTAGACGCCGCCCTTTTCGAGTTCCTCGAGCATCTGGGCGATACGTTTTTCCCGCGTGGCCGGGCGTTTGGCGCGGGCGATCCAGCCCAGATAGTCGTTGCGCTGATAGGCGGGGCGGGCGGCGTATTGTTTCTCCAGCTTTTTGGCCTTGAGCTGCTGCCCGATATCGTCGGGCATCGGCTGGATGGGGCGGGAGAGATTGGAGAGGTCGGTGCTCATACCTGGCCGCCGGTGGGGGTGACGACGACGGAGTCGGCGCTGCGCGTCGAGGGGCCGTGCCACACAGCTTCGATATTGTTGCCGTCCGGATCGATGACGAAACAGGCGTAATAACCGGGATGATAGGGGCGCTCGCCCGGCGCGCCATTGTCGGTGCCGCCGGCGGCAAGGGCGGCCTGGTGGAAGCGGGCGACCATTTCGGGGCCATCGGCCTGGAAGGCCAGGTGCACGCGGGTGACATAATCGTCGGCCTTGTCCACGAACAATTCGTCCGAGGCGAAGAACCCTTCGCCTTCGTGGGTAATTTCACGGCCCAGGGCGGCCAGCGCCGCGCGGTAGAAGCTTTTGCTTCTTTCAACGTCGGCAACGCGCAGATGAACGTGATCGATGAGACGTCCGACGTGGAATTCCATGGGCGGCACCTTTCGTGGCGGCGGTTAACCGTCTAAGCTAATATTTAGCGTAGCTAACGAAGTTAAACCTGCCGGATGTCAAACGCAAGCCTTTCGCGAACGTTGCAATTGATGCATCGCATCGTCCTGCCCCTCGATCGGCTGTTGCAGGCCGCTGACAGGGAGAGCGGGTGCACGGCAGCGCAACTCTCCATCCTGGCCGGGGTGCACTATCTCAAGCGCACGACGCTGAGCCGGCTTGCCGCCCGCGAGCGGATAGCCGCCCCCACCGCCTCGCGGATCGTCGATGGCCTGGTGCGGGAAGGAATGCTCTCGCGCATCGTCGAGGCGGGGGACCGCCGGGCCGTGCGGCTCGAAGTGACCGGTAAGGGCGTAAAAGCCATTGCCGTGGCCTGCGCGGCGCGCGAGAAGGTCCTGGCCCAAGCCCTGGAAGGGCTGACCGAGGCGGAGAAGGATGCGCTGAGGGTAGCCGTACCGGGGCTCAATCGCGTGCTGGGCCTTGTGCCCGAACCGGTCAGCGCAGAATCCCCTTGAGAGCGGCGTGCTGAATCAGCGCCACGGTTTTGGAATCAACGATGGCGCCTTGTTCGATCCGGCCGAGGGCTTCGTCAAAGCCGATCTCGACGATCTCGATGTCCTCGCCTTCGTGGCCGAGCCCGCCGCCTGCGCCGGTGCGGTCGGTTTCGGTGTAAAAGCCCAGGAAACAGTGGGTTTTTTCCGAGAGCGAGCCGGGGCTGGCATAGAGATCGAACACATGGGCGAGCGTTGCGGGCGCGATGCCGGTTTCCTCCATCGCTTCCTTTTTCGCGCAGGCTTGGGGCGTGTCGCCATCGAGGAGCCCGGCACAGACTTCGAGCAGATAGCCGTCATCGCCCAGAAGATGGGGCGGCAGGCGGAACTGGCGCACGAGCGTCAGGCATCGGCGGTCGGGATCGATGAGCAGAATCGCCGCCGCATTGCCGTGGTCATAGACCTCGCGCGTGTGGCGATTTTCGCTGCCGTCGCGGTGAGGAAGCGAAAAAACATACTCGGTAAGGCTTCCCCAGGCGCGGGCGAGGATTTTTTTGCTCTCGATGCGGATGGGACTGGGCTTGGACATGCTACTTTACCTAGTAGGTAAACCTGGCTGACATTTCCCCAGTCTTGCCTCGACTTAGCCCTCGATGTCCAGTGCGGAAATAAAATATGACGTTGAAAGTCAATATTTTAGCACCGCTTCGGAAAGCGGTTTTGAGACCAAAGACGTACCCATGTCCCTTTGACGAATGGGGAAAGCGCGATTAGAAGTTGGCGCCAAGTTCGATGCCGGGCGACCGGCTGTTCATGCCCGGCCCCGGCGCCGGAGGAGATCGAGGCAGCATGGCGACCCAGTTTCGACCCACCTCTCCCCACCTTTCGGTTTGGCGTTTCACCCTCACCATGACGATGTCGATCCTGCACCGGATCCTCGGCATAGGGCTCTATCTGGGCACCATCCTGTTCGTTTTGTGGCTGGGGGCGGCGGCGCTGGGACAGGAAGAGTTCGAGATGGTTCAGGGGTTCTTCGGCTACCCCATCATCCAGATCGGCCTCTTTCTTTATACCTGGACGCTGTTCCACCACATGGCCGGCGGAATCAAGCATTTCGTCTGGGATACGGGCGCCGGGTTCGATCCAGCCGGGCGCGAGATCATCACGGTGGCAACCCTGGTGTTTTCGGTGACCGCCACGGTGCTGGTCTGGGCGCTGCTGGTCTGGTTCTAGGGGGAGAAGACATGAAGACCCATCCAAGGGAAAAGGGCACCGGCACCTTCATCCGCCAGCGCGTCACGGGCGTCATCAACATCGCCTTTGTGGGCTTTCTGATCTGGCTGGTGGTCTCGTTTGCCGGGGCCACGCGGGCCGAGATGGCGGCGACCTTCTCGAACCCGTTTGTCGCCATCCTGGCGCTGGCGCTCATCGCTTCCCCGCTCATCCATATGCGCATCGGCATGTATGAAGTGATCGAGGACTATGTCCACGATCCCAAGCTGCACGCGCTCGCCAAGACGCTCAATACGATTTTCGTTCTGATCATCGGCGTCATCGCCGCGGTCTCGGTGCTCGTCCTCGCCTTTGGAGGTTAGTTAGTTCATGGCTTCGGCTTATCAAATCATCGACCACGCCTATGACGTCGTGGTGGTCGGCGCCGGCGGCGCGGGTTTGCGCGCGACGCTGGGCATGGCCGAGCAGGGCTTTTCGACGGCATGCGTCACCAAGGTGTTTCCGACCCGCTCGCATACGGTGGCGGCGCAGGGCGGGATTGCCGCCTCGCTCTCCAATATGGGCCCCGACAGCTGGCAGTGGCACATGTACGACACCGTCAAGGGGTCGGACTGGCTGGGCGACAACGACGCCATGGAATATCTGGCCCGCGAGGCGCCTCAGGCGGTTTACGAGCTCGAGCATTACGGCGTGCCGTTCTCGCGCACCGAAGAGGGCAAGATCTATCAGCGCCCGTTCGGCGGGCACATGCAGAACTATGGCGACGGCCCCCCGGTGCAGCGCACCTGCGCGGCGGCGGACCGGACCGGCCATGCGATCCTGCACACGCTTTACGGGCAGAGCCTGCGCAACAATGCCGAGTTCTTCGTCGAATATTTCGCCATCGACCTTTTGATGAGCGATGACGGGGTTTGCCAGGGGGTGATCGCCTGGAAGCTCGACGACGGCACCATCCACCGGTTCCGCGCCAAGATGGTGGTGCTGGCGACCGGCGGCTATGGCCGCGCCTATTTCTCGGCGACGAGCGCCCATACCTGCACCGGCGACGGCAACGGCATGGTGGCGCGGGCCGGGCTGCCGCTGCAGGACATGGAGTTCGTCCAGTTCCACCCCACGGGCATTTACGGTTCGGGGTGCCTGATCACCGAGGGCGCGCGCGGCGAGGGCGGCTATCTGGTCAATTCCGAGGGCGAGCGCTTCATGGAGCGCTATGCGCCCAACGCGAAAGACCTCGCTTCGCGCGACGTGGTATCGCGCTGCATGACGCTCGAAATCCGCGAGGGGCGGGGCGTGGGGCCCAAGAAGGACCACATCTTCCTCCACCTCGACCATCTTGACCCCGCCGTGCTGCATGAACGGCTGCCGGGGATTTCGGAATCGGCAAAGATCTTCGCCGGGGTCGATCTGACCCGCGATCCGATCCCGGTGATCCCGACGGTCCATTACAATATGGGCGGCATCCCCACGACCTATTGGGGCGAAGCGATCGATCCGCGCAATGGCGGGCCCGATGCCACGATCCCCGGGCTGATGGCGGTGGGCGAAGCGGGTTGCGCTTCGGTCCATGGCGCCAACCGGCTGGGGTCCAATTCTCTGATCGACCTCGTGGTGTTCGGGCGTGCCGCGGCGATCCGGGCCGGCGAGATCATCGACCGCAATTCCCCGGTGCCCGAAGTCAACAAAGCCGCCGAAGACAAGATCATGGCGCGCTTCGACCGGTTGCGGAACGCCAATGGCGCGATACCCACGGCAAAGCTCAGAGACAAGATGCAGCGCGCCATGCAGGAAGACGCCGCCGTGTTCCGCACCCAGGAGACCCTGGAAAGCGGATGCCGGCGGATTTCGGAAATCTGGGGCGAGCTCAAGGACATCAAGGTCCATGACCGTTCGCTGATCTGGAATTCGGATCTGGTGGAAACGCTCGAACTGGAAAACCTGATGGCCAATGCCGTCACCACCGTCTATTCGGCGGAAAACCGCAAGGAAAGCCGGGGCGCCCATGCGCGCGAGGATTTCTCCGAGCGCGACGACGCCAACTGGCGCAAGCATACGCTTTCCTGGGTGGATGACGCCGGCAATGTGGCGCTGGACTACCGGCCGGTGCATGTGGATCCGCTTTCGGACGGCATCGACCTTGCCAAAATCGCGCCCAAGGCGCGCGTCTACTAGGGGGCGGGAGAGGACAATGGCTGAACTCATCCTCAACAAGCGCTCGCAGCCCAAGAAGGGCAAGACCTGGCCCAAGCCGGAAGGGGCGACGCGGCTGCGCGAATACCGGGTCTATCGCTACGATCCCGACACCCAGGAAAACCCTCGGATCGACACCTATTTCGTCGATCTCGACGATTGCGGGCCGATGATCCTCGACGGGCTTTTGTGGATCAAGAACAACATCGACCCCACCCTCACCCTGCGCCGCTCGTGCCGCGAGGGCATTTGCGGGTCGTGCGCGATGAACATCGATGGGGCCAATACGCTCGCCTGCACCAAGGGCATGGACGATGTTTCGAGCGGGCCCATCAAGGTCTATCCGCTGCCCCACATGCCGGTGGTGAAAGATCTGGTGCCCGATCTTTCGACCTTTTACGAGCAGCACAAATCGGTCGAACCTTGGTTGCAGACCAAATCGCCCACCCCGGACACCGAATGGCTGCAGAGCCGGGAAGACCGGGCCAAGCTCGACGGGCTTTACGAGTGCATCCTTTGCGCGTGCTGTTCGACCTCTTGCCCGTCCTATTGGTGGAATGGGGAAAAGTATCTCGGGCCGGCGGTGCTGCTGCAGGCCTATCGCTGGCTGATCGACAGCCGCGACGAAGCGACCAGCGAACGGCTCGACAATCTCGAGGACCCGTTCAAGCTCTATCGCTGCCACACCATCATGAACTGCGCCAAGGTGTGCCCCAAGGGCTTGAACCCGGCCAAGGCGATCGCCGAGATCAAGAAGATGATGATGGAACGCAAGGTGGCCTGAACCGGCGGCTTGGGTTAAACGTTTAAAGGGTCCGCGGGAAACGCCCGCGGACCCTTTGTATTTGATGGAGCGCGCCATGACCGATTACGAGACGATCATCTATGTCGAGAGGGAATCGGTGGCGCGGCTGATGGTGACGGCGCTGCGGGCGCATGGGTTTTCGCCGCGCGAGATCGCCGATGGCGGCTTGCCGGGAATCGGCACGGGACTGACCGGCCGGGGGCTGGCCATCGCGGTGCCCGAGAGCGAGGCGCGAGACGCCCAACCGCTGGCCGAGGCGCTGCTCAAGGACATGGTCGCCAAAAAGAGCTAGCGCGTCACCGCGCGCGCCAGCCAATCCTTGAGTGCCTGGGGCAGTTGGTGATTGTCGACGTCCTGGGCGACGACCTTGCGCCACTTTTCGATTTCGGCCTGCTGGTCGTTACTGCGGCTGACCCGGTCGAGGAGCGCAAGGAGCGCGATCAGCCGCTCTGTGGCAAGCGTATCGGAGCGCATGGCCGGCAGCAGGGCGGGAACGATCAGGTCGAGATAATGCCCAAGGCCCAGATCGGGGCGGCGCAGGCAGGGGCGGCCACTTTCATCAAAGAGTATGCGCGGGACGCCTTCGGCGCGGACCAGGGGAAGAAGGCCGGCGCTCAGGTGATCGATGGCGGCAACGGCGGTGGCCGGATCGTTGATGCCGGGGGAAAGGCCGCGCAGGGCGATGTCGATCAAGGCGCGGGCTTCATAGGTGGCTTCCTGCAGCACGTCGCGGCGCGGGCCGATGGTGAAGGCGGAGGCAAGGCGGGATATGTCGGGGTTGGGGCCTTCCACAAGGGCGAGCGGCAGGCCCTCGCCGATGAAATCATCGGGCCGGACGAGCACATCGATGCGCAGGCCGGCCCGGCTGGCGATCTGCAGCAATTGATCATAGGCGACATGGCGGACATAGCCCGAGCCGGGAGCGGGGACCGGAGCGCCCGAGACGGCTTGGAACCGGGCCAGCTCCCGGTTGGCCCTGGCGATATCGAAACCCTTGCCGGCTTCGGTCACCCGCCCGATCGCCTTTTCGAACCGGCGGCCCAGGCCGGCGACGATGACGTCGGCCTGGATCGAGAGCGCCATGTGGTGGACGAAATAGATCACAAGGCCAAAGGCGATGGTGGCGCTCAGAATCGCGGTGGCGACGGCCAGATGGGGAACGAAGCCGTCCTCGAGCTCGGTGACGTTGACCAGAACGATAAGGGTGAAGAGAAAGACGCCGACAAAGGCACCCATGACGACCCGGGTGGGCTTGTCGTGCATGAACATCATCAGGATGCGCGGGCCGAGCTGGCCCGAAAGCAGGGTCAGCCCCACAAAGGTCAGCGAAAAGACCAGGCTCGCCATGGTCATCATGCCGCCGGCTATGGTGGTCAGCACCGATCGGGCGCCCTCGGGCCCGAATTGCGGGTAGAAAGACTGGCGTCTGAGCGGGGCGAGCTGCTCGACGCTTTCAAGAAGGATCGCCAGCTCGGCCAGGACCAGGCCACTTGCCGCCATGATCAGGGGGAGGAACCAGAAGCTGCCGGCGATCCCCGAGGTCAGCGATTTGATCCTGGCATAGAACGGCATCTCTCTCTCCGGCTGGCGAACACACCTCTCGCTACTAAAGCCCAAGACGGGCCAAGCGATCCAGCCGGTCAGACGATGACGGTATCGCGCGGCAGTTCGGAGAGGATTTCGGGGCCGTCGGAGCGCACGATCACCACTTCCTCGAGCCGGATGCCGAAGCGGCCGGCGAGATAGATGCCCGGCTCGATGGAAAACACCATGCCTTCCTCGAGCACCGTATCGCTGGTGGCGGTGATGTAGGGAGGCTCGTGGATATCGAGGCCCAGGCCGTGACCGGTGCGGTGGAGGAAGAATTCGCCATAGCCGGCCTGAGCGATCACCCCGCGCGCCGCATCGTCCACCGCGCTTGCCTTAACGCCGGGTCTGACGGAGGCCAGTGCGGCCTCGACAGCCGTATTGACGACGGCGTGGACCTTGGCGAACTCGGCACTGGGCTCCCCCAGATGGGCGACGCGGGTCATGTCGCTGGGATAGCCGTCGAGCCGCCCGCCGATGTCGAGCAGCACGGCATCGCCGGCTTTGAGCACGGTATCGCCGGTGTGGTGGTGGGGAAAGGCGCCGTTTTCGCCAAAGCACACCAGATCGAATTGCGGGCGGGCGCCATTTTCGAGATAGACCGAGCGGATGACGCTCGCCACGTCCCGTTCGGTGACGCCGGGCTTGAGCGCCGCGAACCCGGCCTGCATCGCCTTGTCGTTCAAAAGCTGGCTGGCCTTGAGCCGGCGGTATTCGTCTTCGTCCTTGCGGGCTCTCAAAAAGGAAACGGTGTCGCCGGTAAAGCGGCGGCGAGCGCCGGGCAGGGCGTCGAGCAGCAGCAGGGCGAAATCGGCGCGCATGGTTTCGTCGAGAACGACCGAAGGCGAAGTTCGGTCGATGCCGGTGGCTTCGAGCACCTGAGCCAGCGCGGCGTCGGGACCGTCGCTGTCGCTCCAGGGGATCATGGGAAGATCGGAATTCTTGCGCGCGGCGTCGAGGTTGAGGGCGGGCATCAAAAAGCCCGCATAGGTCGGGGAGACCAGGAGCATCACCGGCCGCTCGTCGCCATGGGGATCGACGCCGGTCAGATAGACCATATGGCTGGAGGGGCCGATGGCGACGAGGTCGGTGCCGGTTTCGGCCATGCGCTGGCGCAGGCGTTCAATGCGAGGGGAAGCGGTCATGATGGTCTCCGGGAACGAAAAGGAAAGGGCCGCCCATGGGCGGCCCTGGAGCACGATCAGTCCTTGGTCACGAGGCGATAGTAGACGAAGTCCGAGGTCGCGCCGTTGACATAGCCCTCGACGTTCTCGGCCATGGCCACCTGGTAGGCGGCCTGGAACATGATGACGATGGGCGAATTTTCCTGAACCTTGCGCTGCAGGTCGAGATAAAGCTCGTTACGTGCTTCCGGATCGGCTTCGGCGAGCGCCGCCATGGTTTCCGCGTTCATCTCCTCGGGCACGGCCCAGGCATTGCGCCAGGTGGTGGTTGCCGCATAGGCCTCGTCGGAATTGTCCGAATTGTAGGCGAATGCCTTGGCGTTGGAGTGCGGATCCATGAAGTCCGGGCCCCAATAGAGAAGCATGGCTTCGTGGCTGCGCTCACGGTATTTGGTGATGACCTGGGCCGCGGTGCCGGGGACGATCTCGAACTCGATGCCGGCTTCCGCGAACGTGGCCTGCAGCGACTGGGCGATATCGGTGAAGGGGGACGAGTTGATCACGTCGAGCGAAACGGTGATCGGGGTTTCGACGCCCGCTTCCTCGAGGATTTCCATCGCCCGGTCGGGATCGTAGGAATAAGGCTCGTCGTTGAGCGCACCGGGGAAACCCTCGGGCCAGAAGGCCTGATGCACTTCCATCTGCCCGGCAAGGAAGCTATCGACCATGCCTTCGTAATCGACAAGATAGCGGGCCGCTTCCCAGACCGCTTCGTCGGTCAGCTCCTCGACCTTCTGATTGAAGGAGAGGAAGTGCACGGCGGCTTGCGGGAAGGTTTCGACCTTGAGCGTGTCCTCGAGGGCCGCGATCTGATCGGGCGTCAGATTGCGGGCCAGGTCCACGTCGCCGGTTTCGAGCAGGAGCTGCTGGGTCGCCGCCTCGGCGACGTGACGGATGATGACGCTTTCGATCTCGGGCGCGCCCTTGAAATAGTCGGGGTTCGACTGCAGGCGGATGATCTCGGCCGGGCGGTAGGCCTGCAGCGAGAACGGGCCCGAGCCGGCCGAATTGGCGTTGAGCCAGGCATTGCCCATGTCGCCATCGACCTCGTTGGCCATGACCGTCACCTCATCGACGATCGAGGCGGGGCGGGAGGCGAGGACGTTGAGCACGAAGGCGGAGGAGAAATCGCCTTCGTAGCGCACGGTTACGGTGTTGCCCTCGACGGTGATCATCTCGTCGATATTGTCGGCGGTCCAGCCGAGCTGGGTGAGGATGAAGGCAGGGGTCAGATCGAGGGCCACGACGCGCTTGAAGGAAAACAGCACGTCTTCGGGGCGCACCGGATTGCCCGAATGGAAGGTCGCGCCTTCGCGGATGGTGAAGGTGATCGACTTGTTTTCGTCATCGACCTCCCATTCGCTGGCGAGGCCCGGCGCCAGGACCGTCGTGTCCTCGGCATCGTACTGCACGAGGCGGTCATAGACATTGGTGACCAACTCGCCCGAGCTGAACTCATAGGCCTGGGCGGGATCGATGGCGACGATGTCGTCGATGTTCTGGGCGACGACCAGAACGCCTGGCGGGGTGGCGGCAATGCCCGCCACCGGGGCCAGAGGCAGTGCGATGGCCGTGGCCAGCAATGCGGCGCGGAAAAGCTTCATGATTGGTCTTCCTTTGGCTTTGATGTGGAAAGGGCCGGTTGGCGTTCCGGCTTCTTGTCTGCGTCCGGGAGCACCCTCGACGCGGTTATGGATTGGAAAAGCTCAAGCGTGCCGGTCCATAAAAGCCTGGCCGGCAGGGCCGTGTGATTGGACCAGGCATGGGGCTGGTTGCCGCGGAAATGCAGGGCATCGCCCGCCTTCATGACCATCTCGTCCTGGCCCAGCCGCTGCGTGATTTCACCGGACAGGACGTAAAGCAGCTCTTCGCCCTCATGGCTGACGGTTTCCGAGCGATAGCCCGGCGGCACCGTCATGATGAAGGCCGAGAGCATGTTTCCGGGAAATTCGGTGGTGATGCGCTCATAGACGATGGAGGTGCCATCGATCGAAAAGCGCCGGCGATCTTCGGACCGGCTGAATGCGTTTTCCACAGAGGGCGCGGCGATGAAATAATCGACGCCCACGCCCAGGGCGCGCGCGATCTGCGCCAGGGTGCCAAGGGAGGGCGTCGCCTGGTCGCGTTCGATCTGGCTGAGATATCCCACCGAAGTTCGGGCGGCTTCGCCCAGCATCTGCAGCGTCATCTGCTGCTGCCTGCGGCGGGCGCGGATCAGCGAACCCACCTTGGGGGACAGATCTTGTGCCAATCTCCCACCCGCGATGTCGGCCATGCTGCCGTCCTCCACCAAAATTTTTTTGATATAAGCAAAACTTTTTGTATGATCCAAGCGAATTGTGACGGTCTCGACATCTGGAACGCCCTCGGCGCAACGTCGTAAAACGCCGTTCCCAACAAGGAGAATGTGCCCCGTGTCACTTGAGGGACAGGCAGGCGGAGAGCCGGTGAACCAACCGGCCGGGCGCTGGAGCGGAAAACGCGTGGCAGCCGTTTTGGGCGAGCTTGCCTGGTTCGTCGCCACCATCGCCCTGACCTTTCTGGGCCTGCTCGCCATCACCTTCTTTATCGGCCGCGTGGTGCCCATCGATCCGGTTCTGGCGGTGGTGGGCGACCGGGCCTCGGCCAGCACTTATGAGGCGGCGCGGGTCGCCATGGGGCTGGACCGGCCGCTTTACGAGCAGTTCTTTTCCTATGTGGGGGATATTCTCAGCGGCAATTTCGGCATGTCGGTCTCGACCGGCCGGCCGGTGATCGTCGATCTCAGCCGGGTTTTCCCCGCAACGCTCGAAATGGCGACGATCGGCATCCTGATCGGGGTCGCGCTGGGCGTGCCCATGGGCGTTCTGGCCGCCGCGCGGCAGGGGAGCTGGACCGATCAGATCATCCGCGTCTTCGGGCTTTTGGGCTATTCGGTGCCGGCCTTCTGGCTGGGGCTCGTGGGGCTGGCGCTGTTTTATGCCCAATTGCGCTGGGTCGGCGGGCCGGGCCGGGTCGATATCTTCTACGATGGGCTGGTGCCGCACATCACCGGGCTGATGCTGGTCGATAGCCTCATCACCGGTCAGGTGGACGTGTTCTGGAACGCGGTCAGCCACATCATTCTCCCCGCCTCCATTCTCGGGTTTTTCTCGCTGGCCTATATCGCGCGCATGACGCGCTCGTTCATGCTCGACCAGTTGGGGCAGGAATTCGTCACCACCGCGCGGGTCAAGGGCGTGCCCGAATGGCGGGTGATCTGGCGGCACGGGTTTTATCCCATCCGCATCCAGCTCATCACCGTCATCGGGCTTTCCTATGCCGGCCTTCTCGAAGGGTCGGTGATGATCGAGACCGTGTTCTCCTGGCCCGGCATCGGCAATTATCTCACCACCGGCCTCTTTAACGCCGACATGAACGCGGTGCTCGGGGCCACGCTGGTGATCGGGGCGGTGTTCATCGTCATCAACAAAGTTTCGGACGTGCTCTATCGCGTCCTTGATCCGAGGGCGCGCTGATGGCCTCTACACGCGACTGGCTTTTGGCCGACTCTCCCACCTCCCGCATGCAGGCGAGCCTTGGCCGGTTCTATCGGCTGGCGCTTGGCCTTTTGAGCAATCCGCTCACCGTTGTCGGGCTCATCATCATCATAACGCTGGTGGTGACCGCGATCGCGGCCGATTGGATCGCCCCCTATTCGGCGACGCGGCAGAACCTTTCGGACCGGCTGCTGCCGCCCAGTTGGGACCATTTGATGGGCACCGACATGCTGGGCCGCGATATTTTCTCCCGCGTGGTCCATGGTTCGCAGATCACCTTGACCATTGTGCTGCTGGTGGCGGTGATCGCCGCGCCGGTGGGATTGGTGGTCGGCGCCATAGCGGGCTATTTCGGCGGCTGGGTGGACCGGGCCCTGATGGGGATTACCGACATCTTTCTCTCCATGCCCAAGCTGATCCTGGCGCTGGCCTTCGTCGCGGCGCTCGGGCCGGGCATCAACAACGCCATCATCGCCATCGCGATCACCACATGGCCGGCCTATGCCCGCATAGCGCGGGCCGAGACGCTGACCTTCCGCAATTCCGAATTCATCGCAGCCGTGCAGCTTCAGGGCGCTTCGCCGATCCGGGTCATCGTCAACCACATCCTGCCGCTCTGCACCTCTTCGATGATCGTCCGCGTGACCCTCGATATGGCGGGCATTATCCTCACCGCCGCCGGTCTGGGCTTTCTCGGGCTGGGGGCGCAGCCGCCGCTTCCCGAATGGGGCGCGATGATCGCGACGGGCCGCGATTTCATTCTCAACCAGTGGTGGGTCGCCACCATGCCCGGCATTGCCATCATCGTGGTCAGCCTCGGGTTTTGTTTCCTGGGCGACGGGCTGCGTGACGTGCTCGATCCCAAGCAGGGAGAAAAGCATTGAGCGCGCCGCTTCTCGAGGTCGAAAACCTCCGCGTTTCCTTTCCCACCCATCAGGGCCGGGTGGAGGTGGTCAAGGGAATATCGTTTTCGCTGGGCCGGGAGCGGCTGGGAATCGTGGGCGAAAGCGGATCAGGCAAATCGATGACCGGACGCTCGGTCCTGCGGCTGATCCGCTCGCCCGGGCGTGTCACCGCCGACAAGCTCTCCTTTAGCGGCATCGACCTTCTCTCCCAATCCGAGCGCCAGATGCGGGCCATTCGCGGCGCCCGCATCTCCATGGTGATGCAGGACCCCAAATTCTCGCTCAACCCCGTGATGACGGTGGGCGACCAAATCGCCGAGGCGCTCAAGGTGCACACGAGGGTGCCCGGACGCGAGGTGCGCGATCGGGTGATCGCCATGCTCGAAGCGGTGCGCATCAACGATCCGGAGCGCGTCGCCAAGCTTTATCCCCATGAGGTGTCCGGCGGCATGGGCCAGCGCATCATGATCGCCATGATGCTGATCCCCGAGCCCGATCTGTTGATCGCGGACGAGCCGACCTCGGCGCTCGACGTTTCGGTCCAGGCCCAGGTGCTCGACATCATCGACGACCTGATCAAGACCAAGGGCATGGGGCTGATCCTCATCAGCCACGACCTCAACCTCGTCTCGCGCTATTGCGACCGCATCCTGGTGATGAATGCCGGCCAGGTGGTGGAAAGCTGCGCGGCGGGCGAACTTTCGAACGCAACCCATCCCTATACGCGCGGATTGCTGGCGGCGATGCCCCGGCTCGACGAGACGCGCGATCAACTGCCGGTCCTCGACCGGGCGAGCTGGGGCGGCACATGACAAGTGCCATCATCCTCAAGGATCTTTCGATCGCCTATGGCGAGACCGTCATCACCCACGATATCTCCCTCGATATCGCGCAAGGGGAGAGCTTTGCCCTTGTGGGCGAATCGGGGTCGGGCAAAACGACGGTGCTGCGCGCCATCGCCGGGCTCGCGCCGCAATGGACGGGGGAGATTTCGCTCCTTGGCGGAACGCGCACCCATGGCATCGACAAGCGCTCGGTGCGCGAGACGCAGATGGTGTTCCAGGATCCCTATGGTTCGCTCCACCCGCGCAAGACCATCGATGCGGTGCTTTCCGAACCGTTGGCCATCCACGGCGTTTCGAATCGTGGCGAGCGGGTCGAAGCGGCCCTCGGGGCGGTCGGGCTCGATCAGCGCTTCCGCTTTCGCTATCCGCACCAGCTTTCGGGTGGGCAGCGCCAGCGTGTCGCCATTGCGCGCGCGCTGATGCTGGAACCGAAGGTCCTGCTGCTGGACGAACCCACCTCGGCGCTGGACGTCTCGGTGCAAGCCGAGATTCTCAACCTTTTGAAGCGCCTGCAACGCGAGCAGAACCTCACCTATCTGATGGTGACCCACAATCTTCCGGTGGTGTCGTTCCTCTGCGATCGGCTGGCCGTGATGCGCCATGGCCGGATCGTGGAGATCGCCACCGCCGATCAATTGCGCGAAGGGAATTTCACCGATGCCTATTCGCGCGAACTCTACGCCGCCAGTGGCGGTGCTCCTGCCTAGTCCAAGGACATTGCAAAGTGACGACACCTGATATTTCCGCCGCGCGGCAGCAATTCGACGCCGCGATTTCCGCAGCCACCAGCGCGGAGGCCGCATTCCTCGCGCTGCAGGATTTCGTACGGCGGATCGTGGGGGCCAAGCTCTTCACCGTCATGCTGGTGGACATGGAGGCCGAGCTGGCGCGGCGCGCCTATACCTCCGACCCCGAAAACTACCCCGCTTCGGGCACCAAGCCGATCCGCTATGACCGCTGGTTCGATATCGTGCACAAGGCGCGTCAGCCCTTCGTCGCCAATTCCATCGCCGATATCTCGACGGTCTTTGCCGATTACGAGCTGATCGACTCGCTGGGCTGCCAGTCGGTGGTCAACCTGCCGGTGGTTCTGGGGGGCGAGCTGATCGGCACGATCAACATGCTCGATGTGGCCGATCACTATACGCCCGAGCGGGTCGAGTTGATCGTCCGGGAAGTCTCGATCCCGGCCAAGCTCGCTCTCGCTGTCGCGACGCGAGCCTAGAGCCGTTCAGGATTTGATTGTATCAAATCCTCGGCTCTAACCCTTTGTTTCGTCGCGTGTCCGAACCGCAAAACCGTTTCCACTTTTGCTGGACACGCTCTAGCCCGCTTAATCTTCATCGGCCTGGAAGCGCGACAGGCCACGGAAGATGAAGGGGGCGACGAGCGCGATCGCCGCGATGGCGAGCATGAGTGCCGAACTCCAGTGCTCCAGGAAGACCATGGGATCGCCCAGGCTGATCTGCAGCGCGCGGCGCATCTGCAGGTCGGCCATTGGCCCCAGGATCAGGCCGACAACGGCCGGCGCGATGGGGTAATTGTATCGTCGCATCAGAAAGCCGGCGGCGCCGAAGGCAACGAGCAGCAAAAGCTCGACGATGGAGGGGTTGGCCGCGATGGTCCCCATGGCGGCAAAGACCATGATGCCTGCATAGAGCCATGGCGTTGGAATGGCCAAAAGCCGGACCCACAGACCCACAAGGGGGAGATTGAGGAACAGCAGCATCACATTGGCGATGAACAGCGAGGCGATCAGTGCCCAGACGATATCGGCATGCTGGGCAAAGAGCAGCGGGCCGGGCTGGATGTTGTATTGCTGAAATCCGGCCAGCATGACCGCCGCAGTGGCCGATGTCGGCAGCCCCAGGGTCAGAAGCGGCACCATGGTGCCGGCCGCCGAAGCGTTATTGGCCGCTTCGGGACCGGCCACGCCTTCGATGGCGCCATTGCCGAAGGCTTCGGGGTCGCGGCACAGCTTGCGTTCCAGATTGTAACTGAGGAAGGTCGGAACTTCCGCGCCGCCGGCCGGCAATCCGCCGATGGGAAAGCCGATCGCTGCGCCGCGCAGCCAAGGTTTCCACGAGCGCGACCAATCCTGCCGGTTCATCCAGACAGAGCCCTTGACGGGGATGGGCTGGGCGGGGGAGGTGCGATGCTGCGAGGCGATCAGAAGGGCTTCCCCGATGGCGAACAGGCCGACGGCGAGGGTCGTCACCTCGATGCCGTCGAGCAGTTGCGGCACGCCGAAGGTCAGCCGCGCCTGGCCGGTCAATTGATCGATGCCGATGAGCCCGAGCCAAAGACCCAGCGCAAGGCTGGTCAAGCCCTTGAGCGGGGAGGATCCGAATGTCGCCGAAACGGTGACGAAAGCGATCATCATCAGCGCGAAATAATCCCACGGCCCGAAGCGGACGGCGATCTCGACGATGACGGGAGCCAGGAACGCGATGCCTATGGTTGCAACCAGCGCGGCAACGAACGAGCCGATGGCGGCGGTGGCCAGGGCCGGTCCGCCGCGTCCCTGCCGCGCCATCTTGTTGCCCTCGAGCGCGGTGACGACCGAGGCGGCCTCGCCGGGCGTATTGAGCAGGATGGCCGTGGTCGAGCCCCCATACATGCCGCCATAATAGATGCCGGCGAACATGATGAGCGAGCCGCCCGGATCGAGCTTGAACGTCACCGGCAGCAACAGCGCCACGGTCAGGGCCGGGCCGATGCCCGGCAGCACGCCGACAGCGGTGCCCAAAAAGACGCCGACCAGGGCAAAGACGAGATTCATCGGCGTCAGGGCTTGGGTAAAGCCTTCGGCCAGGAACATGAGGGTTTCCACTGGCAGCGCTCCTAAAGCAGGCGTTCGAGCGGACCGTGGGGCAGGGTCAGCGACAGCAGGTTGTTGAAGAGAAAGAAGATCGCCAGCGAGATCACGAACCCGATGATCAGGTCGACAAGGATCGCCTTGCGGTCGAAGGCGCGGGCGGTGAGGGCGAAAAGCAGGGTGGAGCCCAAAATGAAACCGGCGCCCAGGAAAATACAGGCAACCAGCGCGCCCAGAGCGGCCGCGATCAACCCGATAGCCCGCCAATCGGCGTCGAGCGCGTCGCCCTCATCGGTGGGACGCGTGGCGCTCCAGAAATGGGCGATCCCGAGGACGGCAAGAAGGATGGCCACGAGATAGGACGCGGTATTGGGATTGAGGCCATAGGCGGCGCGAAAGCTCATCGAATAGGCGTCATAGCCCGTGACGGCGGCAAAGCCGAGCAGGATGATCCCGACCATGAGCTTGGACCGATCGAGCGCTAAGCCTTTGCGCGTTTGTGCGGCTTGTTGCATGCCGTTCCTCCCCTTGATGGTGGCCGGCGGGGCTTTGGGGCCCCGCCGGACTGGTGCCTTACTGCTGGGCCAGACCCAGATTGGTCAGGATGGTGCCGACACGCTCGATTTCAGCGTCAAGGAAAGTGGAGAATTCGGCGGCGGGCATGTAGTAGTCGGTCCAGCCGCGAGCCTCGAGCACTTCCTGCCATTCGGCGGAATTCACCATCGCTTCGAAGGCGGCGGTGAGCCTGGCCATATCCTCGTCGGAGACGTCGGGGCCGGCAAAGATGGCGCGCCAGTTGACCAGTTCGACATCCACGCCCTGGGCCTTGAGCGGCTGGGCGTCGATCCCTTCGATGGGCTCGGGATAGGAGATGGCGAGCGCGCGCAGGTCGCCCGATTCGATCTGGCCCTGCCATTCGCCATAGCCCGAGATGCCGGCGGTGACCTGTCCGCCGAGCATCGCCGCCAGGGCCTCGCCGCCGCCCGAGAAGGCGACATAGTTGACGGCGCTGGGGTCTTCGCCTGCGGCCTCGGTCAAAAGAGCGGCAAGCATGTGATCGGCGCCGCCGGCCGAACCGCCCGCCCAGATGGTGCCGGCCACGTCGGACTGGATCTGGGCCAAAAGGTCATCGATGGTCTGGATGGGTGAATCGGCGGGGACCACAACGGCGAGCGGATCGCCGGTGAGGCGGGCCAGCGGGGTCACCGAACCCAGGTCCACGGGGGCGTTGTTGGAAATGATGGCGCCCACCATGGTGATGCCGCCCACGAGCAGCTGGCTGGGATCGGACCCCGCCCCGTTGGCAAATTGAGCCAGACCGACCGTGCCGCCAGCGCCGGGCACGTTGATGACCTGGACCGAGTTCGCAAGCCCGGTCGCGGTCATCACTTCCTGGATGGCGCGGGCCGCACCGTCCCAGCCGCCGCCGGCGCCAGCGGGGGCGATGATGGAGAGTTCGCCGACGCTTTCGGCGTCCTGGGTAAAGCCAGGTCCGGTCAGCGCCGCGACGGCGAGCAGGCCGGTGGAGATGATGGCTCCGAATTTATTCATTGGTTCCTCCCTTAAAGAACACATCAAGTGAATACCCAGTGGGCGGGTGATGTCGACCGCTAATGCAGATCGACTTTCTTCCCTCCCGATGCCGACCGATCGAGGGCCCCGGAAAGGATGAAAGGAATAATGCCGCCTTTGTGCAAGAGGCTGATTTCAAGCTCGGTTTCGATTTGCGCGATGGCCGCGAAGGTTTCCGGCTCGCGGCCGGCATAGTGGATGGTGACCGCAAAGCGGCTGCGTTTGGCGAGCGTGGGATCGAGCAAGGCGATCTCGATGGTGTCGGTGGGGCCGATACCGAGTTTGCTCGGCACCAGTCCCTGAGGCGCCTTGAGCGGCAGGACGCCCATGCCGATCAGGTTGGTGCGATGGATGCGCTCGAAGCTCGATGCGATGACGGCGCGCGCGCCGATCAGCGCGGTGCCCTTTGCGGCCCAATCGCGCGAAGACCCCGCGCCATAGCGCTCTCCCGCCAGGATGACGCCGGCCACGCCGCGTTCGCGGTTGCGCCGGGCGAGGATATGGAGGGGCAGGTGCTCGCCGGTTTCGAAATCAACCCCGAAGCCCGGGGCGATGCCCGGGGCAAGGTGGTTTTCAACGGTGCGGTTGGTGAACAGCCCGCGCACCATCACCTCGAAATTGCCGCGCCGGGACGAAAAGACGTTCAGATCCTTGGGATTTTCGCCGCGCTCGACGAGATAGCGCCCCACCTCGCTGTCAGCCGGCACGGCGCCGGCCGGGGAGATCTGGTCGGTGGTGATATCGTCACCCAGGACCAGGAGCGGACGTGTGATCAGTCGGTCGAGGAATTGCGGTTCGGCGAAATTTGCGAAGGGCGGGCGGCGCAGATAGGTCGAGGCCGGATCGAACGGCCACAGCTCTCCCTTTACCGTCTCCACCTCCCGCCAAAGCCGGCTCTGGGTCGCTACGGCGAAGGCTTGCGGGAAATCGGCGATGCTCGAGGCGGCATGATAGATCGCTTCGATCTCGGCGGCGGAGGGCCAGAGATCGCGCAGATAGACGTTCTTGCCGTCGGGCGTCTGCCCGAGGGGATCGTTCTGGATGTCGATGTCGATGGTGCCCGCCAGGGAATAGGCGATGACCAGCGGCGGTGAGGCGAGGAAACCGGCCGAAAGGAGAGGATGCACGCGGCCGGGGAAATTACGATTGCCCGAAAGCACCGCGACCGGCACGATGCCCTCTTCACGGATGGCGGTTTCAACGGTGTCGAGAAGCGGCCCGGAATTGCCGATGCATGTCATGCAGCCAAAGCCGACAATGCCGAAACCAACCGCATCGAGATCCTCGATCAGGCCGGCGCGCTCAAGATAGCGTGCCGCGGCCGGCGATCCGGGCGAGAAGGAGGTTTTGACCCACGGCTTGGGCGCAAGCCCGAAGGCTCTCGCCCGGCGCGCCAGGAGGCCCGCCGCGATGTTGAGGCGGGCATCGGAGGTGTTGGTGCAACTGGTGATCGCCGCGATGGCGACGGCGCCGTCTTCGATGCGTCCGGGTTGGCTTTTCCGTCCACTATGGCGGGCCTTGGCCACGAGCGGCTCGATGCTCTGGCGCGCCTCGGCCGGCGCGATCAGATCCTGCGGCCGTTGCGGGCCGGCCAGCGATGTGGCGACGGTGGAAAGGTCGATGGTAAACGTGTCGGTGTAGCTGGGACTGGACAGGGGATCGAACCAGAGGCCGCTCGCTTGGGCGTAATCGCGCACCAGCGCCACTTGATCGGCGCTTCTCCCTGTTGCTTTGAGATAAGCAAGCGTTTGATCGTCGATGGGAAAATAGGCCGTCTGAGCGCCCATTTCGGGGGCCATGTTGGCGACCACGGCGCGTTGCCCGACGGTGAGGCCGGAAACGCCGGGACCGTGGAACTCCACGAAGGGATTGTCGATCCCGCGGGCGCGAAACTGGTGGGTGACGTGCAGGGCAAGATCGGTCGCGAAAGTGCCTTCGGGCAGCGCGCCCTCGAGCCTTACGCCGATGACATCGGGAATGCGCATCATGACCGGCAGGCCGAACATGACGCCCTCCGCCTCCAGCCCGCCTACGCCCCAGGCCAGGACGCCCAATCCGTTGATCATGGGCGTGTGGCTGTCGGTGCCGATCAGGGTATCGGGGAAGGTCCAGCCATCCCGCGTCGTCACCACGCTTGCCAATTGTTCGAGATTGATGGTGTGCATGATGCCGGTGCCCGGCGGGTGGATGCGCAGGTTGGTCAAATTGGCCTGGGCCCATTTCATGAACCGGAAGCGCTCTTCGTTGCGCTCCTGCTCACGCTTCATGTTGGCCTTGATGGCCGCGCTGCTGCCGAAATGGTCGACGGCGATGGAATGGTCCACCGAGACGTCGATCGGAATTTGCGGGTTGAGCGCCCAAGGGGTACCGCCGGCTTCGGCAAGGCTATGACGCATGCCCGCAATGTCGGCGAGCGCCGGGCCGCAGGTGGTGTCGTGCATGAGCAGGCGCGCCGGCTGGAAAGGGATCTCCTGAGCGCTGGAGCGCCTGTCCAGCCAAGCCAGAATGGCCGAAGTCTGCTCGCCTTCCCCCAGATGGCGGGCGACGTTCTCCAAAAGGATGCGCAGGACATAGGGCAGTTGCGGGAGTTTTTCTCCCGCCAACGAGCGCAGCGATATCGTGCGTTGAGCCGCCATGATCCGTGGTGTCCTCCTTGGCGAAGGATTGCATAATTCGAAAATAAAATGCAAGTATCCAATTTGCGCCAAGGGGTATTGGGGCAGCCTTAGTGACGAGTGACAGCCGACGATTGCTCAAATTTGCGCAGAAGGCCAACTGTCAGTCGACTGAGACGATGTCCGGCAGGGCCAGGGGGGATTTGGCCTTGAGAGCCCCGATCAGGTGCTTGCGCATGGCGTAGGAGGCGGCCACGATATCGCCTTTCGCGAGCAATTCGATAATCTCAAGGTGCTGGCTGCATTGGCCGTAGAGCCGGCGCCGGTCGACGCGGGAGCGGTATTCCATGAGCCGCCGCATGCGATTGACCCGCACCAGGGACTGGTGGAAAAACGGATTGCCCGAGAGCTTGATCAGTTCCTCGTGAAACGTCGCCCCGCGTTCCATCAAGCGTTCGCCCGGCAGCTTTTCTATGTCGGTTTCGAGCATTTTCGACTGCTGGCGCTTGAGTTCGTCGAGCACCTTGCGGTCGAGATGGAACGTGGGTTCGAGCAGGGCCGCCGGCTCGATCACCATGCGAAAGCGATAGGCCTGTTCGAACGCTTCGGGCGTCTTGGCCACCGGCAGGAGATTCCAGCCATAGCCGGGTTTGGGTTCGGCCCAGCCTTCGCGGGCCGCCCGCATCAGGATATCGCTGAGCTGGGCCTTGGTCAGCCCGTAACGCTCCTTGAGCATCTGTTCGGTGACTTCGGCCGGCAAGCGGTCGGACAGCCAGTCATCGGCCATGCGCTGATAGGTGTTGGGCGCTTCGAAAGGCAATTCGCGCGTGGCATTCGCGGCGGCACCCGACACCGGCCTGAGGCGCGCGAAAAACCCCTTGTGCGGCTCCTGGACCGCGTAACCCTCCGCTGCCAGCAATTGCAGCGCTTCCCGGACTGGCGAGCGCGAGACGCTGAACCGGTCGGCGAGTTTTTGCGCGCTCATATGTTCGCCTTCGGCGATGTCTCCCGCAACAATGGCATTTGTAATGGCCTTCGCGATCTGCAGTGCCAGCGCTGTCGCCATCGATATTGGACCTCCCCAATGCGATGCCGGATTTTCCCGGCATCGGAATGCAAGAATTGCACCTATTTATCCAAAAAGCCAGCAACCCGAAGGCAAGCCGCTGGGTCAGTCACTGGACCCAGCATCTTTTGTTCGGACAAAAGGCAATCGGCGCCGCCACCAATACGCTGGGCGCGACCGTATGCGGGATGAGAGGCTGGGTGTCCCATTACCGCCATATTGCGGCGTTTGGTAGGAAGGGTCGCCTCCAGGACTTGTTTCGTCACAGCTATCCCGCCATAAAGCCAAGGCGTGGCGGGCGCGTTTGGGGAACGGGGTGAACTCCGGGCGCGTTTTCGCAGCATGAAAGATGGTGGAGCCGATATGACCGGAACCTTGCAAAGACCATTGGGCCTGGTGCTCGCGGCGGTGTCGCTCGCTGCCCTTGCGGCATGTTCTCCCAGCAATTTTGGCCGCTCCGCGCCGAGCACCCCGACCCCGACGCCGCCCCAGCCCGCCCCGATCCAGCCGGTGCAGACGGGCAATGTCCAGACCACCGATCTGCCGCCGATCGCGGGAACCAGCACCATCGAAACGACGCCGGCGCCTTCGACCGTGCCGGGAAATACCGCCGCGCTCGATACCGGCACGACGTCGGCTTCGGGACCGGGGTTCGTGCTCGACGATGTGGGTGCGCCGGGCAACACCACGGCTGGGCGCGATCTTTCCGGACCCACCACGATGGAGCAGCTCCTGGGCGGCTGGACGATCCTTGTGGGGGCCGAGCAATGCCGGCTCAACCTCACCTATACCGCCAAGGGGGCGACCGGCCGCTACCGTGCCTCGACGCCGGCCTGCACCGAGCCGACGCTGGCGACGGTCACCGCCTGGCAGTTGCTGGGCAACCAGATCCAGCTCTACAATGAAGCGGACGAGTTGATCGGCACGCTGCTGAAAAGCGGCAACCGGTTCGTGGGTACCCTCTCCGGAGGCCAGGCCATTTCGTTGGTCGGCTGATTTTGGCGGGGGGAGAAGGAGCCGGGGGCTCAATCCTGGACGCCTATGCCGAGCTGGTGATCTCGGGGCAAGTCAAACCCGATGCCGCGCAAAAACAGGCGGTCGAAAAGCTCCAGGCCGTGGCCGAGGGGCTCGATAGGCTCGAAGCCCAATCGGGGTCGGTGATTGCGGCGCTGTTCCGGCGCAAGCGCGAAGCCCCCAAGGGACTCTATATCTGGGGAGACGTGGGGCGGGGCAAGACCATGCTCATGGACCTGTTTTTCCAGACCGTGCCGGTGGAGAACAAGCGGCGCGTCCATTTCCACGAGTTCATGAACGAGGTGCATGAGGCGATCGCCAAATTTCGGGCCGAGAACCCAGGAACCAAAGGCGCGCGCGATCCCATTCCTGCCGTGGCGCGGCCCATCACGCGCTCGGTGCGGTTGTTGTGTTTCGACGAGTTCTTCGTTTCCGACATCACCGACGCGATGCTTTTGAAGCGCCTGTTCGAGATCCTGTTCGCCGATGGCGTGGTGGTGGTGGCGACTTCCAACATCCCGCCTGAAAAGCTTTATTGGAACGGGCTTAACCGCCAGCTCTTCCTGCCCTTCATCGACCTGCTCGAAAGCCATGCAGAGGTTTTCAACCTCAATGGGGCGACCGACTACCGGCGCGAAAAGCTCGATGCGCAGGAGGTCTATCATTTCGGCACCGGTCCGGAGATCGATGCCGCGATGGACCGGCTGTTTGCCCACCTCACCGGTGGGGCGGAAGCCCGGCCCAATGCCATCGAGAGCCTGGGGCGAGTCATTTCGGTTCCAGCGCACGCCATGGGGGTGGCGCGGTTCGATTTTGCCGATCTGTGCGAACGCCCCCTTGGCGCGCGCGACTATCTCAAGATCGCCAATGGTTATCACACGCTGATGGTCGAGCACGTGCCGGTGTTCTCGTGCCTCAAATCGGATGCTTCGAAACGCTTCATCCTCCTGGTGGACACGCTCTATGACCGGGGGGTGAAACTGGCGGCGAGCTTTGCCGCTCCACTCGATGAATTGGCGCAGGACGATAAGACGCGCTTCGAATTTGCCCGGTGTCTGTCGCGGCTCGAAGAGATGCGCTCGGCCGACTATATCGCTCAGCCTTTGCGGCAGCAGAGGTCGATTTAGAAACCTTCCGTAGCAGGGAAACTGTCAGCATTGCAGACGTATTTGACGGTGCCCTGATCGAAACATCCGAATTTTCGGGCGTTAGACGAAGGGTTCACTTGCGCCTTTTTGTCACAAGGGCTATGGAGGGCGCGAGGAAAAACTTACTTTACCTATAGGGAAACTTGCTTATGGCGCGTAAGAAAATCGCTCTGATCGGCGCGGGTCAGATCGGGGGAACGCTGGCACATCTGGTGGCGCTCAAGGAGCTGGGCGATGTGATCCTGTTCGACATCGTCGACGGCGTGCCGCAGGGCAAGGCGCTGGATCTGGCGCAGTCGGGGCCAGTCGAGGGCTATAACGCATCCCTTAAAGGTACGTCCGAATACAAGGACATCGATGGCGCCGATGTGGTGATCGTCACCGCCGGCGTGCCGCGCAAGCCGGGCATGAGCCGCGACGATCTGCTCGAGATCAATCTCAAAGTCATGGAGCAGGTGGGCGCGGGCATCGCCAAATACGCGCCCAATGCATTCGTCATCTGCATCACCAACCCGCTCGACGCCATGGTCTGGGCGCTGCAGAAATTCTCCGGCCTGCCGGTCGAAAAGGTGGTCGGGATGGCCGGCGTGCTCGATTCGGCGCGCTTCCGTCACTTCATCGCCGAGGAACTCAATGTGTCGGTTCAGGATGTCACGGCGTTCGTCATGGGCGGGCACGGGGACACCATGGTGCCTCTGGCGCGCTATTCGACGGTCGCCGGCATTCCGCTGCCCGACATGGTCAAGATGGGCTGGATGAGCAAGGACAAGCTCGACCAGATCATCCAGCGCACCCGCGACGGCGGCGCCGAGATCGTAGGGCTTTTGAAGACCGGTTCGGCCTTCTATGCGCCCGCCGCGTCGGCGATCGAGATGGCCGAATGCTATCTCAAGGACAAGAAGCGGATTTTGCCTGCTGCCGCGCACCTTAACGGGCAGTTCGGGGTCGACGACATGTATGTCGGCGTGCCGGTGGTGATCGGGGCGGGCGGTGTCGAGCGCATCGTCGAGATCGAGCTCAATGCCAGCGAAAAGAAGATGTTCGACGCCTCGGTCGAGGCGGTCGACGGGCTGGTCGAAGCCTGCAAGAAGATCGCGCCCAAGCTGGCCTGATCGATCGAGCCCGGAGGCGATGTCTCCGGGCCTTTTCTCGTCTGGCGCCATCGCGCCTCGGAACGAACACCCAAGCGAAGGGTTCGACACACGATGAACATTCACGAATACCAGGCCAAAGAGCTTTTGAAGGGGTTCGGCGCACCGGTGGCCAAGGGCGTGCCCATCACCGGCGCCGACCAGGCCGAAGCGGCGGCGAAATCGCTGCCCGGACCGCTTTACGTGGTCAAAAGCCAGATTCATGCAGGTGGCCGCGGCAAGGGAAAGTTCAAGGAACTCGGGCCTGACGCCAAGGGCGGCGTGCGGCTGGCGCGTTCGGTGGACGAGGTCGTCGCCAATGCCCGCGAGATGCTGGGCAATACCCTGGTCACCGCCCAGACCGGCGAGGCGGGCAAGCAGGTCAACAGGCTCTATATCGAAGACGGCGCCGATATCGAGCGCGAGCTTTATTGCTCGCTGCTGGTCGATCGCTCGGTCGGCCGCGTGGCGTTCGTCGTGTCCACCGAAGGCGGCATGGATATCGAGCAGGTCGCCCATGACACACCCGAAAAGATCGAAACCATCGCGATTGATCCCGAAGCGGGGGTGACCGAAGGCGATGTGGCCCGGATCGCCGCGGCGCTGAAGCTCGAGGGAGCTGCCGCCGAGGACGCCAAGTCGCTGTTTCCGGCGCTCTATAAGGCGTTCATCGAAAAGGACATGAGCCTGCTCGAAATCAATCCCTTGATCGTCATGACCGACGGGCATTTGCGGGTGCTGGACGCCAAGGTGTCGTTCGACGGCAATGCGCTGTTCCGTCACCCCGATATCGCGCAGTTGCGCGACGAGACCGAAGAGGACGCCAAGGAGATCGAGGCCAGCAAATGGGACCTCGCCTATGTGGCGCTCGACGGCAATATCGGTTGCATGGTCAATGGCGCCGGGCTTGCCATGGCGACCATGGACATCATCAAGCTCTACGGCAAGGAGCCGGCCAATTTCTGTGACGTCGGCGGGGGCGCTTCCAAGGAAAAGGTCGCCGCGGCCTTCAAGATCATCACCGCCGACCCCAAGGTCGAGGGTATTCTGGTCAACATCTTCGGCGGCATCATGAAGTGCGACGTGATCGCCGAGGGCGTGGTCGCCGCCGTCAAGGAAGTGGGGCTCAAGGTGCCGCTCGTCGTGCGTCTCGAGGGCACCAATGTCGAACTCGGCAAGAAGATCCTCAACGAATCGGGGCTGGCGATCACCGCTGCCGACGATTTGGACGATGCCGCCCAGAAGATTGTCGCCGCCGTGGCCTAAGCGCCGCAACCAGCCACACGGAATTTGAGCTCGAAAGACATATGTCAATTCTCGTCGACAAGAACACCAAGATCCTCGTGCAGGGTCTGACCGGCAAGACCGGCACCTTCCACACCGAACAGGCGCTGGCCTATTACAACACGCAGATGGTCGGGGGCATTCACCCCAAAAAGGGCGGAGAGACCTGGACGGGAGCGGGCGGGCACGAGCTGCCGATTTTCGCCACCGTGGCCGAAGGCAAGGAAAAGACCGGCGCTGACGCTTCGGTCATCTATGTGCCGCCGGCCGGGGCCGCCGATGCCATCATCGAAGCGATCGATGCGGAAATCCCCTTTATCACCTGCATCACCGAGGGCATTCCGGTGGCCGACATGGTACGCGTCAAGGCGCGGCTGGAAAAGTCCAATTCGCGCCTTCTGGGCCCGAACTGCCCCGGTATCCTCACGCCGGAAGAATGCAAGATCGGCATCATGCCGGGCTCGATCTTCCGCAAGGGCTCGGTGGGCATCGTCTCGCGTTCCGGCACGCTGACCTATGAAGCGGTGTTCCAGACCACCAATGAGGGGCTGGGGCAGACGACGGCGGTGGGGATCGGCGGCGATCCGGTCAAGGGCACCGAATTCATCGACGTCCTCGAGATGTTCCTGGCAGATGATCAGACCGAATCGATCATCATGATCGGTGAGATCGGCGGCTCGGCAGAGGAAGATGCCGCCCAGTTCCTGATCGACGAGGCCAAGAAAGGCCGCAAGAAGCCGATGGCAGGGTTCATCGCCGGGCGCACCGCGCCCAAGGGGCGGACCATGGGCCATGCGGGCGCGGTGGTCTCTGGCGGCAAGGGCGATGCCGAATCCAAGATCGCCGCGATGGAACAAGCGGGCATTGTGGTTTCGCCTTCGCCGGCCCGGCTGGGCAAGACCCTTGTGGATGTGTTGAAGGGCTAGGTGTTTAAGCCGACCGGCCGGGACCCCATGTTGGGATCGGTTAACCCAAGCGTAGGTTCGGGCCGGTCATAGTTCCAACCCAATTGGCGGCCCAAACCAAGGGCAGGTTGGATTTTTACCCGGGGGATCGGGACCCCCAATCGAGAGTGAAATGGCACGACAGGACCAGAACGAAACGTTCCTCCTCACCTCCTTTCTGTACGGCGGCAACGCCGATTATATCGAGGCGCTCTACGCCCGCTACAAAGCCGATCCCAAAAGCGTCGATCCGAGCTGGGCAGAGTTCTTCTCCAACCTTTCCGACAGCGCCGATCAGGTGAAGCAGAATGCGGAGGGCCCGAGCTGGCAGCGGCGTGACTGGCCGCGCACGGCCAATGGCGAACTGGTCTCGGCGCTCGACGGCGATTGGGGTGCCGTGGCGGTCAAGGCCCAGAAGGCGGTGAGCGAAAAGGCCAGGGCCTCCGGTCAGGAGGTTTCGCCGCAAGCCATCATGCAGGCGACCCGCGATTCCATTCACGCCATCATGATGATCCGCGCCTACCGCATGCGCGGGCATCTGCATGCCAATCTCGATCCGCTGGGGCTGGAAACGCGCGAAGAAGCGCCCGAGCTCGATCCGGCCACCTATGGGTTCACCGAGGCCGACTACGACCGCGAGATCTTCATCGACAATTATCTCGGGCTGGAATCGGCGACCGTGCCGCAGATGCTCGAAATCCTCAAGCGCACCTATTGCGGCACGCTGGGCATCGAGTTCATGCACATCTCCGATCCCGAGGCCAAGGCCTGGATTCAGGAGCGGATCGAAGGCCCGGACAAGGAAATCAGCTTCACCCCCGAGGGCAAGCGCGCCATCCTCAACAAGCTCGCCGAGGCCGAGGGGTTCGAAAAATTCCTCGACGTCAAATATACCGGCACCAAGCGGTTCGGGCTCGATGGCGGCGAAGCACTGATTCCGGCGCTCGAACAGATCGTCAAGCGCGGCGGCGCGCTGGGGGTCAAGGATATCGTCCTGGGCATGGCCCATCGCGGCCGGCTCAATGTTCTGACTCAGTTGATGGCCAAGCCGCACAGGGCGCTGTTTCACGAATTCAAGGGCGGCGCCTTCTATCCCGACGATGTCGAGGGTTCCGGTGACGTCAAATATCACCTGGGCGCTTCTTCGGACCGTGAGTTCGACGGCAACAAGGTGCATCTCTCGCTGACCGCCAACCCGTCCCATCTCGAGATCGTCGATCCGGTGGTGCTGGGCAAAGCGCGCGCCAAGCAGGATCAGCTTTCGGCCATTGACGGGCGGTTCGTGCGCGATACGCGGGACACCAACCGCATGGCCGTGCTTCCGCTGCTGCTCCATGGCGATGCCGCCTTCGCGGGCCAGGGCGTGGTTGCCGAATGCTTCGGGCTTTCGGGGCTCAAGGGGCATCGGACGGGCGGGTCGATCCACTTCGTCATCAACAACCAGATCGGGTTTACGACGAGCCCGCACTTCTCGCGCTCTTCGCCTTATCCCACCGATGTGGCCAAGATGATCGAGGCGCCGGTGTTCCACTGCAATGGCGACGATCCCGAAGCTGTGGTCTATGCCGCCAAGATCGCCACCGAGTTCCGCCAGAAATTTGGGCGGCCGGTGGTCATCGACATGTTCTGCTACCGCCGGTTCGGGCACAACGAAGGTGATGAGCCCAGTTTCACCCAGCCGCTGATGTACAAGGCGATCCGCGGGCACAAGACGACGCTGGAAATCTATGGGCACAAGCTCATCGACGAGGGCGTGGTATCGGCCGAGGAATTCGAGCAGCTCAAGGCCGATTGGCGCACGCGGCTCGAAGGCGAGTTCGAGGCGGGGCAGGATTATCGCCCCAACAAGGCCGACTGGCTCGACGGCGCCTGGAAGAACATCAAGCTTGCCGAGGTGGACGGGCCGCGGCGCGGGGTGACCGGGGTCGAGATCGAAAAGCTCACCGGGCTGGGCGAGAAGCTGTGCGCGGTGCCGCAGGGCTTTCACGTCCATCGCACGGTGCAGCGGTTCCTGGACAACCGCAAGAAGATCATTACCGAGGGCGAAGGGATCGACTGGGCAACCGCCGAAGCGCTCGCCTTTGCCACCCTGCTCGACGAAGGCCATCCGGTCCGCCTTTCGGGTCAGGATGTGGAGCGCGGCACGTTCAGCCAGCGCCATTCGGTGCTTTACGACCAGGAAAACGAATCCACCCATACTCCGCTCAACAACCTGGCCGACGGCCAGGCGCGCTACGAAGTCATCAACTCGATGCTGTCCGAAGAGGCGGTGCTCGGGTTCGAATACGGCTATTCGCTGGCCGAGCCCAATGCGCTCACCATCTGGGAGGCCCAGTTCGGCGATTTCGTCAATGGGGCGCAGGTGGTGATCGACCAGTTCATCGCGGCGGGCGAACGCAAATGGCTGCGCATGAGTGGGCTGGTGATGCTGCTGCCCCATGGCTATGAGGGCCAGGGCCCCGAGCACTCCTCGGCACGCCCGGAGCGCTTCCTGCAGCTTTGCGCCGAAGACAATATGCAGGTACTCAACTGCACGACGCCGGCCAATTATTTTCACGCCCTGCGCCGGCAACTCAAGCGCGACTTCCGCAAGCCGCTGATCATCATGACGCCCAAATCGCTGCTGCGCCACAAGCGGGCGGTGTCCGGCCTGCGCGAGCTGGGCCCCGATACGTTCTTCCATCGCCTGCTCTGGGACGATGCGGAAACGCCGGGCGTGCCCAAGACCGAGGTCAACCTTGTCGGCGACGACAAGATCCGACGTGTCGTGGTGTGCACGGGCAAGGTCTATTACGACCTGCTGGAAGATCGCGAAAAGCGCGGCATCAACGATGTCTATCTGATGCGGCTCGAACAGCTCTACCCGTTCCCGGCCAAGGCGCTGATCGATGAACTCAGCCGCTTCCGCAATGCCGAGATCGTCTGGTGCCAGGAAGAACCCAAGAACATGGGCGCCTGGAGTTTCGTTCAACCCTATATCGAGTGGGTGCTCGAGCAGATGGGGCAGCCCGGGGCGCGTCCGCGCTATGTGGGCCGGCCGGCATCGGCTTCGACCGCGACCGGGCTGATGCGCACCCATGTCGCCCAGCTCCAGGCGTTCCTGGACGAGGCCTTCGAGTAACAGTGTTTTGCCGCTGCCCGGCTGTCAGTGCCGGGTCCACGCGCTGCGAGAAAGGATATAGCAGATGTCCACTGAAGTCCGGGTTCCTACCCTTGGGGAAAGCGTCACCGAAGCGACGATCGGGCAATGGTTCAAGAAGGTGGGGGATGCGGTTTCGGCCGACGAGCCGATCGTGGAGCTGGAAACCGACAAGGTGACCATCGAAGTGCCCGCCCCGGTGTCGGGCACGATCGAAGCCATTTCGGTCAATGAAGGCGATACGGTCGAAGTGGGTGCGCTGATCGCGGCGATCGCCGCCGGCGCCGCCCCTGCCAAGCAGGCCGAAGAGCCCAAGGCGGAAGCGGCCAAGCCCGCCGAGGCGCCCAAGCCCGCCGAAACTCCGGCGCCCGCCGCCAAGACCGAAATGCCCCCGGCCCCTTCGGCTGCCAAGCTGATGGCGGAGCGCGATGTCGATCCCTCTTCGGTCGAAGGATCGGGCAAGCGCGGCCAGGTGCTCAAGGAAGACGTGTTCAAGGCACTCGAGCGCACCAGCGCCCAACCGGCGCCTGCCGCCGCTCAGCCGGCCCAGACGCGCGCACCCTCAAAGCAGGAGGATGCAAGCCGCGAGGAGCGGGTCAAGATGACCCGGCTGCGCCAGACCATCGCCAAGCGTTTGAAGGACGCCCAGAACACCGCCGCCATGCTCACCACCTTCAACGAGGTGGACATGAAGCCGGTGATGGATCTGCGCAATTCCTACAAGGAGCTGTTCGAGAAAAAGCACGGCGTCAAGCTCGGCTTCATGGGCTTTTTCACCAAGGCCGTGGTGCATGCTTTAAAGGAGATCCCGGCGGTCAATGCCGAGATCGACGGCATCGACATCATCTACAAGAACTTCGCCCATATCGGGGTGGCGGTGGGGACCGACAAGGGGCTCGTGGTGCCGGTGGTGCGCGATGCCGATCAGATGACCATCGCCGAGATCGAAAAGGAGATCGCGCGGCTGGGCAAGGCGGCGCGGGATGGCGAGCTTTCGATGGCCGACATGCAGGGCGGCACCTTCACCATCTCCAATGGCGGCGTCTATGGTTCGCTGATGTCGACTCCTATCCTCAACGCCCCGCAATCGGGCATTTTGGGCATGCACAAGATCCAGGAACGCCCGGTGGTCGTGGGCGGTCAGGTGGTCGTGCGGCCGATGATGTATCTGGCTCTGAGCTATGACCACCGGATCGTCGACGGCAAGGAAGCGGTGACGTTCCTGGTGCGCGTCAAGGAGAGCCTCGAGGATCCGCAGCGTCTGGTGCTCGATCTTTAAGGGCGATGGCGGGGCGCCAACCCTGCCGTTTTGGCGGGTCGTGTTGAGCCCGAGGAGATGGTGTTGAACCTTGAATTGACGCTTGCGGTTTGGTCGGTGTTGATTTTGTTCATCCACATCGGCCTCCAGGCTGGATTTCTGACCCGCGACCTGGGCAGTGCGTACAATGCCGGACCCCGCGACGAACGGCGTGATCTCAGCGTCGTGGGCGGGCGCGCCGAACGGGCGTTGCGCAATTTTCTCGAGACCTGGCCCGCCTTCCTCGTCCTGGCGCTGGCGGCGAGCGTTGTGGGGACATCGAACTGGCTCACCCAATGGGGGGCGGGGCTCTATCTGGTCTTCCGCCTCGCTTACATCCCGCTCTACCTCCTGGGCATACCCTATCTGCGTTCGCTGGTGTTTACCGGCGCGTGCATCGGACTACTTCTGATGTTTGTGGGGATCGTCTTCTGATCCCCGCATCGGAATATTTCATGTGACTTCGCGCCAAGGCGCGGCAGCCGAGAAGGACAAGGCATCATGGCCGAAACTTTCGATCTCACCATCATCGGCA
>NZ_CP101731.1:3405000-3407500 GCF_031202305.1 Pelagibacterium sp. 26DY04 | reverse complement strand
TCAAGCGTTCCTGCGGCGAAAATGTAACGGGGCTCAAGCCATGCACCGAAGCTTAGGGTGTGCATTTATGCACGCGGTAGCGGAGCGTTCCGTAAGCCTGCGAAGGGATACCCGCGAGGGGTCCTGGAGGTATCGGAAGTGCGAATGCTGACATGAGTAGCGATAAAGAGTGTGAGAGACACTCTCGCCGAAAGTCCAAGGGTTCCTGCGCAATGCTAATCAGCGCAGGGTTAGCCGGCTCCTAAGGCGAGGCCGAAAGGCGTAGTCGATGGGAATCACGTTAATATTCGTGAGCCTGCTGGGAAGTGACGGATTGCCAGGTCTGTATGTCCTTATCGGATTGGACATGCAGTGAGGCGGTTCCAGGAAATAGCCCCAGCTTATAGACCGTACCCGAAACCGACACAGGTGGACTGGTAGAGTATACCAAGGCGCTTGAGAGAACGATGCTGAAGGAACTCGGCAAATTGCACGCGTAACTTCGGGATAAGCGTGACCCGTTGATGGGCAACCATTGGCGGGTGGCACAAAAGAGGGGGTGGCGACTGTTTATTAAAAACACAGGGCTCTGCGAAGCCGCAAGGCGACGTATAGGGTCTGACGCCTGCCCGGTGCCGGAAGGTTAAAAGGAGAGGTGCAAGCCTTGAATTGAAGCCCCGGTAAACGGCGGCCGTAACTATAACGGTCCTAAGGTAGCGAAATTCCTTGTCGGGTAAGTTCCGACCTGCACGAATGGCGTAACGACTTCCCCACTGTCTCCAGCATCGACTCAGCGAAATTGAACTCCCCGTGAAGATGCGGGGTTCCTGCGGTCAGACGGAAAGACCCCGTGCACCTTTACTATAGCTTCACGCTGGCATTCGTGTCGGCATGTGCAGAATAGGTGGTAGGCTTTGAAGCGGGAACGCCAGTTCTCGTGGAGCCGCAATGTGAGATACCACCCTTATCGTCATGGATGTCTAACCGCGGTGTAACAGCACCCGGGACAGCGTGTGGTGGGTAGTTTGACTGGGGCGGTCGCCTCCCAAAGAGTAACGGAGGCGCGCGATGGTGGGCTCAGAGCGGTCGGAAATCGCTCGTTGAGTGCAATGGCATAAGCCTGCCTGACTGCGAGACTGACAAGTCGAGCAGAGACGAAAGTCGGTCATAGTGATCCGGTGGTCCCGCGTGGAAGGGCCATCGCTCAACGGATAAAAGGTACGCCGGGGATAACAGGCTGATGATGCCCAAGAGTCCTTATCGACGGCATCGTTTGGCACCTCGATGTCGGCTCATCACATCCTGGGGCTGGAGCAGGTCCCAAGGGTATGGCTGTTCGCCATTTAAAGTGGTACGTGAGCTGGGTTTAGAACGTCGTGAGACAGTTCGGTCCCTATCTGCCGTGGGTGTCGGAATATTGAGAGGAGCTGTCCCTAGTACGAGAGGACCGGGATGGACGAACCTCTGGTGGACCTGTTGTGGCGCCAGCCGCATTGCAGGGTAGCTAAGTTCGGACGGGATAACTGCTGAAAGCATCTAAGCAGGAAGCCTCCCTCAAAACCAGTATTCCCTATCAGAGCCGTGGAAGACCACCACGTCGATAGGCCGGGTGTGGAAGCGCAGCAATGCGTGAAGCTTACCGGTACTAATAGCTCGATCGACTTGATCGTTCTCATTTACCAATGATCGTAAAGATCATAAGACCAGTTACACGTCAGACAGGTTTGTTTGATCTGGTGGCTATGGCGAAGTGCCCAGAACCCGATCCCATTCCGAACTCGACCGTTAAACACTTCAGCGCCAATGGTACTGTGTCTCAAGGCACGGGAGAGTAGGTCGCCGCCAGATCTAACAAGCCTGTCAAACCCTTCTCAATACAAAACACAAAACAAAAAGCCCCGCAAACGCGGGGCTTTTTGTGTTCTGATCCGCCATTCGACCCCCCGCCTTCGCGGCGGCAGACGCCGCTCTCATAGCCTTTTAAAAAGATCTACTGAAGTCCGAGCGGATGGCTCGCTTCATCTCTCGGCCAAGAAGGCAAATATGACCAGGGTCTGGCGCATATCGCGCTCGTCGTCGGCAACTATGACGAGGCCATCGACTTCTATGTGGGGCGGCTCGGGTTCGAGCTGGTCAAGGACACCTATCAGCCCGAGCAGGATAAGCGCTGGGTCTTGGTCCGGCCCAGGGGCGAGGGGACCACGTCGATCCTGCTGGCGCGGGCGTCCAGCGATCATCAGGCTCGCTACATAAGCGATCAGGCCGGCGGCCGGGTATTCCTCTTCCTGAGCACCGACGATTTCCAGCGCGACTATGCGGCTTATCGCGCCGCCGGCATCGAGTTCGTTCGCGAGCCCAAGGTCGCCGACTACGGGACCGTCGCCGTGTTCAAGGATCTGTACGGAAACCTTTGGGACCTCGTGCAGTTCGCCCCATCCTGACGATAGGTCGCGCCTGTACTTCCATGGCACCCTCGGCCAGGCACATACGTAGTATTCCGAATTGGCCGACCCCTGATCGT